>JAAZOP010000308.1 GCA_012797735.1 Myxococcales bacterium | reverse complement strand
GTCGCGGCGCTGGCGTCCGGCGCGATCCGAATGGCGGAGATCGACCGCGCGCGCGACGACGCGCCGTCGCTGCGGCTGGCCGTCGTGCAGGCCGGCCGCGCGCGGACCGGATGGACGCCGCCGCCGCCCGACCCGGATGGTCTCGCGCGTTACCAGCGCCTGACCGCGGCCGTCGAGCGCGAGGCGGGGCCGGTGGATCTGGCGATCTGGCCGGAGAAGGCCTACCCGTTCCCCCTGCGCGCCGACGCCCGCCACGACGACCGTCCGGATCATGCGCGCCGGATCCGCCGCGGGTTCGCCGGCCCGCTGCTCTTCGGCGCCGACACGGTCGACCCGCGGACCCGGAGCGTGGGCAACTCCGCCGCGCTGCTGCTGCCCGACGGCACGCTGCGCGTGGTCTACGACAAGGTGCGGCTGATCTTCTGGAGCGAGCGGCTGCCGGGATGGCTCGAACGCCTCGCCGGCGGACCGCGACGCTACCGGCCCGGCGCGCGGCTCGATCCGCTCCGGCTGGCGCTCCCCGACCCGCGACGCCCCGACCGCATCCGCCGCGCCGCGCTCGGCACGTTCATCTGCTTCGAAGCGACGTTTCCCGAGCACGTCCGGGCGCTCGTCGCCCGCGGCGCGAACCTGCTGGTGAACCTGTCCGACGACTCCTGGTTCGGGGACACGGCGGAGCCCGAGCAGCACCTGGCGCAGGCCGTGTTCCGGGCGATCGAGTCGCGGCGGGACCTGGTCCGCGCGGCCGGCTCGGGCGTCAGCGCCTTCGTGACCGCGACCGGAGAGATCGAACGCCGCGCCGGCGTGGCGCGCGCGCCGCAGGGCGACGGCGCAACGTTGATCGGCGAAGCGCGCCTGCTGGATCGGCGCGGCTGGTACGCCGACCTGGGAGACGCCTTCGCCGGCTGGTGCGGACTGGTCGTCGCCGCCGGCGCCGGCCTCGGCCTCCGGCGGCGCCGATCCGCGCCGCCGGGACCGTAGGTTCCGACGGCGTCCCTGCGCCCGGGGACGGACGCGGCCGCCCTACTCCGAGCGCTCGCAGCCCTGCGGGTTGCGCGCCCCGCCCTCCGGCGGCGGGTCGATGATGTGGAACTCGACCCGCCGGTTCGTCTGGCGCCCCGCCTCGGTGTCGTTGCCGGTCCGTGGAAGGGCCTCGCCGCAGCCCCACCCCTCCAGCCGGCTCGCCGCGATGCCGTGGTCCACGAGCCAGCGCACCACGCTGGCGGCGCGCCGCCGGCTGAGGTCCATGTTGCTCGTGTCCCGCCCGCGACTGTCCGTGTGCCCCTCGACGCGAACCCGCCGGATTGAGGGGTTGGCCGCGAGCACCGCGCGGACTTCCTCCAGCACCGGCTCGCTGCGCGACAGGATCACGTCCTTGTTCGTCGCGAACTCGACGCGCTGCAGGATCACGATCTCGCCGCGCGTGCGATCGACCTGCACGGCCCGCGGGCAGCCGCGGTTGTCGGCCGGGCCCGGGTCGAGCGGGCAGTCGTCGGCGCCGTCGAGCACGGTGTCCCCGTCGTTGTCCGGGTCCGGACACCCGTTCCGATCCTCGAACCCGTCCGCGTCCTCCGCCTCGTCCGGGCACTCGTCGTCCCCGTCCCGGATCGTGTCCCCGTCGTTGTCCGG
>JAAZOP010000307.1 GCA_012797735.1 Myxococcales bacterium | reverse complement strand
TGCGAGGAGCCGGCGCGGCCGGACGGCCCGGCCGCGTGCGTGGATGACGCGCCGCGCCCACCGGGCGTTCCGCCCGCCGTCCGCCCCGGCGACGACCGCGACGGCGACGGTGTCGAGGATCTGCTGGACGCGTGTCCGGACGAGCCGGCCGCCGGGGTGGCGGGCGGGGACGGCTGTCCGGGCACCGGGCCGTCCTGACCTCCGGCGGCGGGGCGACGGCCGGCGCGGCGACGGTTGACACGGCGCGGGCGGGGTTCCAACCTGCGCCCGGCGTTCCGCCGCGTGCGGCGGGGCCGGAGGTGACGACGATGCGACTGCTCGAGCCGCTCGATTTGCGCCAGCGCGTGATGCGGAACCGGATCGTGATGCCGGCCATGCACATGGGGTTCACGCCGGACGGCGTGGTGTCGAAGCGGCTGATCGATTTCTACGAGGAGCGTTCGCGGGGCGGCGCGGGGTTGATCGTGGTGGGGGCGTGCACGATCGACGACGAGGCGGGAGGACCCTTCTTCCTCTCGCTGCGCGAGGACCGCTTCGTGCCGGGGATGACGGAGTTGGCCTCCGCGATCCGGCGGCACGGCGCGCTGGCCGGGGTGCAGCTGCTCCACGCAGGCCGGTACGTCCATTCGTTCCTGATCGGCGGCAAGCCGGCGCTGGCGCCGTCGGCGGTGCCGTCGCGGTACACGCGGGAGACGCCGCGGGCGATGACGCTCGAGGAGATCCGAACGGTGCAGGAGCACTACGAGGCGGCGGCGGCCCGGGCGGTGGCGGCGGGCTTCGACGTGGTCGAGATCATCGCCTCGGCGGGCTACCTGATTCCGCAGTTCCTCTCGCCGGTGACGAACCGGCGGGAGGACGAGTACGGCGGGAGGACGCTCCGGGAGCGGGCGCGGTTCGGGATCGAAGTGGCGCGGCGGGTCCGTGCGGCGCTCGGCGACCGCGCGACGCTCGGGTTCCGCATCGCGGGCAACGACTTCGTCCCGGGGGGCAACACCAACCGGGAGGCGGCGGAGTTCGCCGCGCTGCTGGAGGCGGAGGGGGTGGACTATGTCAGCGTGACGGGGGGCTGGCATGAGACGCGGGTACCGCAGATCATCGCGGCGGTGCCGCCGGGGGCCTACGCCTACCTGGCGCGCGGGGTGCGGGAGCGGGTCTCGATCCCCGTGTTCGCGGCGAATCGGATCGACCGACCGGCGCTCGGGGAGCGCCTGCTGGCCGACGGGCTGTGCGACGCGGTCTGCTTCGGCCGCGGCCTGATCGCCGATCCGGAACTGCCGCGCAAGGCCGCGGCGGGGCTCGACGATCGGGTCGTGCGGTGCGTCGGGTGCGCGCAGGGGTGCTTCGACAAGGTGATGAGTCTCGAGCCGGTGACGTGCATGGTCAACCCGCGGGTCGGGCGGGAAGGCGAGCCGATGCCGGCGGCCGCGCGACGCAAGCGCGTGGTCGTGGTCGGCGGCGGGCCGGCCGGGCTGATGGCGGCGGCGGTGGCCGCCGAGCGGGGCCATGCCGTGACGCTGTACGAGCGCGGGCGGCTCGGCGGGCAGCTCGCGCTGGCCGCGTCGTCGCCCGGTCGCGAGGCGTTGTGGTCGGTGGCCGAAGACCTCGTCCGGCGGGCGCGGGCGGCGGGGGTGGAGTTGCGGGTGGGGCGGGAGTTGGGGGCCGACGAACTGTTGGGGCTCGGCGCGGACGCGGTGGTGTTCGCGACCGGCGCCCGTCCGCTGCGGTTGGACCTGCCGGGGATCGATCTGCCGCACGTGATGCACGCCTGGGACGTGCTCTCCGGCCGCCGGATTCCGGGTCGCCGCGTCGTCGTGCTCGGCGGCGGCGCGGTGGGGGTCGACGTGGCGCGCCACGTCGCCCTGATGGGGGCGCTCGATGCGGCTACCGTGCGGTTCCTGCTGGTGGAGGAGGCGGAGGAGGCGGAAGAACTGCGGCGGCTGGCGCGGACCGGGACGCGGCAGGTGACGCTGGTCGAGATGCGGCCGAAGATCGGGGCCGACATCGGGCTCTCCACCCGCTGGTCGCTGTTGCAGGACCTGGAACGGTACGGGGTGAGGCGGATCGAGGGCCGCCGGGCGGAGGCGATCACGACGGAGGGAGTGCGGCTGGCCGGCGGGGATCCGACGTTCGTTCCGTGCGACACCGTGGTGGTGGCGGTGGGGGCCGAGCCGGAGCGAACATTGTACGACGCGGTGGCGTCGCGGCTGCCCGAGGCGCACCGGATCGGGGACGCGCGGGACGTGCGGCGGGCGATGGACGCGGTGGCGGAGGGGTGGACGGTCGGCATGTCGCTGTAGCTTCGAGCGCGCCGCCGCGGCGGCGTTGCCGCTCGCGCCGGGGCGCGCTAGGCTCCGGTCCGCAAAGGGAGGTCGGGATGCGAGCGAACCGATCCTGGATGTTCCTGGTCTTGTTGCCGGTGGTGCCGGCGGCGACCTCGGCCGGCGGTTGCGTCGTGCATGCGCGGACGCAGCCGGTGGTGGTGGCAACGCCGGCGGAGCCTCCGCCGCCGACGGTGGTGACGGGCACGGCGGTGTCGGAACCGCCGCGGCCGGTGGTGGTGGCGACCACGACGGAGCCTCCACCGCCGACGGTGGTGGTGACGGGTACGGCGGTGAACCAACCTCCGCCGCCGACGGTGGTGGTGGGTGCCACGGCGGTGCAGCCGACGGGACCCACGGCGACGGTGACGGGCACCGTGGCGGTGGGCGCGACGGTGGGCCCGCCGCCGCCGACGGTGATCGGTGGGACGGCGTGCCATCCGGGCCAGGTCTGTTCCTGCAGCGGCTCGGACAGCTGCGCTTTCGCCTGCACCGGCGCCGGCTGCCAGTTCAGCTTCGCCGGTTCCGGGAGCCGGAACGTCGATTGCGGCCAGGGGGGGTGTCAGGTCCAGAGCTCGGGCAGCGGGAGCCTGCACGTGAACTGCGGCGGAGGCGGCTGCGCGGTCGAGGCGAGCGGTTCGGGCAGTCGGGTGTTGGTCTGCCCGGGGGGTGGTTGCGCGATGGAGTGTTCGGGCACGGGGCAGTGCCAGCTCGCGGGATGCGGCGGCGCCTGCACGCTGGAATGCAGCGGGAGCGCCGTCTGCACGCGGAACTGACGCGACCGCGCTTCTCCCGAACCATCCGCGCCGTGCCGTCTCCGCTGGCGGAGCCGCCAGACCCCGCGGTGGGTCGAGACGGGTGCCTCCGACCCCGATGGAGGCGGAGGTGCGGTTGGCCGGGCCGCGGCCCGGATGGCTTTTCCTTGCCACCTCTTGCGCCCGGAGTATCATTCCATCGGGGCGCGGTCGATCCGGCGTCCCGTAAGGAGCGAACCCGATGGATTCCAGGTGGTGCCGGATCCGGTGGACGGTCGTCGCGTCGGTCGTGGGGCTGCTCGCGGGGTGTTCCCCGAGCGACGACACGCCGGTGCGGGACTATGGATACGACCGCGGGGACGCGACGGACACTCCGGTCGGTTGCACGACGGGGGTGCCGTACTGTTCGCCGGACGGGCGCAGCGTGCTCCGCTGCGATCCGGGGACGGGGTCGGTGTCGGTGCTGGAGGAGTGCGGCGCCGGTCGCGCGTGCGTGCTGGGAGGGTGTGTGGCCTCGGTCTGCACGCCGGGTTTCTCCGAGTGCCTCGACACGGACACGCAGCGGCGGTGTCGGCCGGACGGCTCGGGGTACGAGGAGATGGACTGCGAGGGGACGAACCGCTGCAATCCCGATTCGGGGCAGTGCGAGGTGCCGTGCTCGCTGCGGATCTTCGTGCTAATCGACCAGTCCGGTTCGATGTCGGAGGGGACGCCGCCGAAGTGGGACCAGGCGCGGCAGGCGCTGCACACGGTGATGACGAGTTCGGCGGCGTCGGAGATCGAATGGGGGATGGGGTTGTTCCCGACGGACGGCGACTGCGGGATCGATGGCGTGGTCGTCGACCCGGTGCCGACCGCGACGGCGGCATCGGTGGACAGCTACTTCGCGAGTCACAGTCCGAACGGAAACACACCGCTCGGGTTCGTGATGGAGTATTTCACCTGGGAGGGGGACGCGGGACTCTACGATCCGGCGTACCACAACGCGCTGCTGCTGGTTTCGGACGGCATGGACACCTGCTACATCGACTGTCTGACGCGCTGCGGGATGTTCGACTTCGCGTGCCTGATGAACTGCGAGACGGAATCCGAGGCGCTGGTGACGGAGGCGCTGGTGACGGCGACGCGGACGCTGCGGGACGAGCGGGCGGTGCGGACGTTCGTGATCGGGTTCGGCGAGGGGGTGAGCGACGCGCAGCTCACGGCGATTGCCGAGAACGGCGGCACGGAACTCCACCGGTGGATCCAGGCGTCGAACGCGGACGATCTGACGGCGGCGCTGCAGACGATCCTGGACGAGATGTTCGAGTGTAATCCGATCCTGATCTGACGGAATTCCTTCGCGCGGGATCCGTTGCGCCGCGGGCGCGCCGCCTGGCGAGGTCCGGCGGCGGGTGGGCGCGCCGTCCGGTGCGGCGGGACGGCCGGTATGCCGCGGCGGAGCTTCCGGTGCGGGGTCAGCCCTGGATCGTGGGCTCGGGGCCGCCGGTCATGCTGCTGGAATGCCGCAGACCGGCGTCGCGGGGGATGCGGAAGATCTTGAGCGGCTTGGCGATGCCCTTGACCTGGGCGGGGGGGAGGGACTCGCCGGGGAACTGGCCGCCCAGGCGTTGCCAGGTCATCTCGGAGACGATGATCTCGCCCGGACCGGCCTTGGAGCAGAGGCGCGAGGCGATGTTCACCGTGTTGCCGATCACGGTGTATTCCATCTTCTTGGTGGAGCCCATGTAGCCCGCAACGCCCTCGCCGGTGTTGATGCCGATGCCGACGGCGAGGGGTGGCTGGCCGCGGCTGGCGCGGACGCGGTTGAGGTCTTCGAGCGTGGCGAGCATCTCGACGGCGGTCTTGACGGCCCGGATCGGGTCGTCGGGGTGGGCGACGGGGGCGCCCCAGACGACCATCACCGCGTCGCCGACGAACTTGTCGAGGGTGCCCTCGTACTTGAAGATGATCTCGACCATCAGCTCGAAATACTCGTTGAGCATGTCGACGATCTCGGAGGCCTTCTTCTCCGCGCTCATGGCGGTGAAGCCCCGGATGTCGGCGAACATGACGGTCATGTCGCACGAGACGCCGACCCGCTCGACGGAGAGCTTGCCGGACAGGACCTGCTCGGCGAGGTTGGGGGACAGCATCCGCAGGAACTTCTCGCGGGTCAGGGCGTCCTGCTCGACCTTGCGGGCGAGGTGGATGTTCTGGATGAACTGGGCGGTCTGGGCACCGATGCTCGACAGGACCTGGAGATCCTTCTGGGTGAAGGCGCCGGCGGCGAGCTGCGAGTCGAGGTACATGATGCCGAAGAGGTTCTCGCCGTGGAGCAGGGGCACGGCCATGCTGGAGCGGATGCCCTGCATGATGATCGACTTCGAGGACTGGAAGCGGGCGTCCATCATCGCGTCGGAGGAGAGAACGGCGGCCCGCTCGGTGGCGACGACGTTGAGGACGGTCTGGGAGAGGTGGATGGCCTCGTCGTTCTTGCCGCGACGGGTGCGGACGACGCGCGGATAGAGCTTGCCGGTCTCGTCGTACAGCAGGACGGCGCCGCGGTCGGCCGGGAGGAACTCGAACGACAGCCGCAGGATGGTCTGGAGCAGGCGGTCGAGGTCGAGTTCCAGGCCGATCTGCTTCTGGAGCTCGTGGGTGATGCGCAGCTTCTCGTAGTCGCGCCGCAGGGCGTCGATGTCCGTGATCTCGGCGGCGGGCAGGAAGCGATCCGAAGCCTGCGAGGCGATCTTGTCGCGGATGTGGCTCTCCGCGACGGTGGAGTCGGGGCTGGAGATCGAGACGCGGGTCCCGGCGACGCCCTGACGCTCGTCGTGGAACACGAGCCGCGTGTTGCCCATCGAGATGTCGTCGCCGTCGCGCAGGGTGTGCTCCCAGACCCGCACCCCGTTGACGAACGTGCCGTTCAGGCTCTGGAGGTCCTTCAGCAGGTACTGGCCGCCCTGGAGGGTGATCGTCGCGTGGTTCTTGGAGACGATGCGGTCGAGGAGCTGGAGCGAGTTGTCCGGATGCCGGCCGATCGTGGTGAAGGGACCGAGCTCCACGTCCCGCGTGCCCTCCGCCGAGATGATCGTGACCTTGGCCATGCTCCGCCGTCCCGCCGTGGCGCTCGACGCCGCGACGACGAATCCTACGCTCCGCGGTGCGGCCTGTAAAGGGTCGACCGCGTGCTGGCCACCCCGCGTTTTCCGCCTTCGGTCGGCGGCCGGTGCCGCAAGGGCGCATCCGGCAGCACCGCGCCGAACGGCGTCGCCGGGCGCGCGCCCGGCCGCGATCCCGTCGTCGGTCCCCGGTCCGCCGTTCCCGCGCGCGTTCTCGTCGCTCAGGGGGCGGGCGGGGCGGGCGCGTCCTGGGTGCCGGGGATCCGTTCGTACAGGAGGAGCAGCAGGTCGTGCACCAGATCGACGCGCATGCCGATCGCGTAGTTCTGCAGATCCTGCGTCACCACCTCGTCGCGGACGCGCCCGGTGACCGGGTCCACGCGCTGCTGCTCCGCCTCGCCCCGGTAGTAGCCGGTGTTGATCCCGATCACCGCACCGGTCTCGTCGAACAACGGGCTGCCGCTGGTGCCCTTCGTAGTGAAGGCGGAGTGCTGGATCAGCACGGCGCTGGCCGGGTCCGCCTTGCGTTGGGTGAGGTCGGTCAGGCGACTGACGAGTCCCTCGGTGAGCGTGGCGACGGGGGAGTCGGTGTTGTTGAGGGCGCCGGGGAAGCCGAGCAGGTAGACGCGGTCGCCGACGCGCAGCTCGGCCGCGCGTTCCTTGGGAGCCAGGCGCACGTGCCGGTCGGTGCGGGTGGCGAGCACGGCCAGGCCGATGTCGGGGTAGATCGCGTCCGAGTCGTCCTCGACGTAGCCCGGGTGCATCAGGGCGAACTGGACGCGATGCTTCACGCCGGGGTGCTCGTTCTGGTAGGCGTAGACGCCGAGTCCGTCGCCCAGGACCTTCCAGATCTTCTGCATCTCGAGCACGCAATGGGCGTTGGTGGCGAGGATGCGCGAGGTCAGGGCGAAGCCGGTGCAGAAACCTTCGCTCCGGCCCAGCACTTCCGCGCCCAGAAGAAAGATCGCGTCCTGGTTCTCCTCGACGATGCGCTTCACGGCAGCCTGGGGCGGCTCCGGCGCCGCGGTGGCGGCGGCGGGCGTCGCGGCATCGGTCGCGGCGACCGTCCCGGGCGCGGCGGCCGGCTTCGCCGTGGCCGGGCCGCCGGCCCCGAAGTCCAGGGTGCCGGTGAGGACGAGCGCGAGCAGCGTGGTCGCGGCCGCGAGCAGCACGGCGAGCACGGAGACGGCGATCCAGAAGCGCCGGGAGGAGCGTCGGACGAGTTCGCCGGCGACCGACCGGATCTGCGCCGTCATGCCGGGCCGGAAAGCGGCGTCGCCGGCGGAGCCGGGTGGCCGGCCGAACGACGGGGGGCGCTGCCAGGAGGGGAGGGAAGGCGCCGGGGCCGCAACCGCCCCGGGCGTCGCGGCCGGCGCGGCATGGGCGGCTCGGTCGCCGCCGTCCGCTCCGCGGAACGAGGAGGCGTGCGTGTCGAGCGTGGGGGCGACGACGAGCGGATCGACGCCGGGGAACGGAGCGCGGGGCGGTCCGTCGGGCCGTGTGACGGCGTCGGCAGCCTGGGCGGGCACGGCGACGAGGGGCATCAGGGCGATGCACGGCCCGCCCTGCGCCAGTCGCACCTCGATCCGTCCCTCGAAGACGAGCCGGGTCACTCGGTCGTCGCCGGCCCAGGTGCCGTTGGAGGAGCCGCGGTCGAGGATCATCCAGCGTCCCGGCCCCTGTTCGCGCAGCTCGGCGTGGAAGGCGGAAACCAGCGTTTCGGACAGGGCGTCGAAGACGACGTCGTTGTCGGGGTGACGGCCGAGGGTCACGACGGGCTTGTCGAGGACGACCCGGTGGCCGCGGCGCGACCCGCTCAGCACCTCGACGACGATCGGCATCCGGCCGCCCCTACGGCGAGGCGCCGGGCGCCGGCGGAGTCGTCGGGGGTCGCTGCGGCGCCGGCGGGGGTCCGGGGTCCGGGCCGAGTTGGCGCAGGTCGACGGAGGGTCGCAGGCCCCGGAGGTGGGTTCGAATCGCGTTCGGATCGATGTCGTGCCGCAGATGGAGGCCCGGCGCTTGCGGGGTCGCAGGCGCGGCCTGGGGGGCTGCGGGTGTCGGCGTCGGCGTGGCGGGCTCGGGTGGCGGCGGGATCGGGGTGATGTCGACCGCCGGCGTTGCGGTGTCGGTCTCGGCCGCCCGGCGTTCGCGCAGCGAGTCGAAGACGAGGAGCAGGAGAATGAGGGCGACGAGCAGCACGGCGACGATGCTCCAGGCGCGGGCGGCGGAGCCGGCCGGGCGGGCGGGGGGGACCGAGGTGCGGGTCGCGGCGGCGGACGCCGGCACTGCCTGTGGCGGGGTCGCCGCGGGCAGGTCGTCCAGGGTCAGGTCCTCGTCGGACCACTCGATGACGCGGGGCGCCTCGGCCGCGCCGCGCAGCGCCTCGGCGAGGTCGGAGCCGGTGCCGTCGAAGGTCGACTCCACCGGACCCGTGGGTCGAGCGGGCGCCGGTTCGTCGCCGAGCATGCCTTCCACCGACACGGCACCCATCGGCACCTCGGGCGACATCGTCACGGCCGGCCCGCCGTCGGCGAAGCGCTGCTCGGGGATCGTGTACGGGACGCGGTCGAAATTCGGGGGCCTGGGCTTGGCGTACCGTTCGAAGCGGGGCGGCTCTCCCGGGGTCGGCTCGGGCAGTCCGGCGCCGTCGAAGCGCGCCACGATCACGGTGATGTTGTCTTCGCCGCCGCCCCGGTTGGCCGCCTCGGTCAGCGCCCGGCACGCCGCCAGCGGCTCGGGGTGCTCCTCGAGCAGGGAGCGGATCGTGTCGTCGTCCACCATCCCGGAAAGGCCGTCGGAGCAGAGGAGGAGGGTGTCGCCGCGGCGCAGGTCGAGGAAGGTGACGTCGGTGTTGACCATCTCGGTCGTCCCGAGGGCCTGGAGGATGATGTTGGAGTGTTCGAAGTTGGCGGCATCTTCCGGCTTGACCTGTCCGGCCTCGATGAGCTGGGTGAGCAGAGACTGGTCGCGGGTGAGCTGGAGCAGGCGGCCCTGGCGGAGGACGTAGCACCGCGAGTCGCCGACCTGATGGACGAACAGGCGGCCGTCCATCAGGGCGGCGGCGGTGCAGGTGGTGCCCATGCCGCGGCGTTCCTGGTCCACGCGCGCCATCTGGTAGATGCGGTGGCCGGCCTCGATGATCGCGAGGTCCAGACGCCCGACGAGATCGTCCCAGTGGGCGGGGGGGTCGCCCTGGGTGAGGCGTTCGAAGATCGTGTCGACGGCGGTCCGGCTCGCCACCTCGCCCGCGGCCGCACCGCCCATGCCGTCGCAGACGACGAACAGGGAGCCGCCGGGGCCGAGCGTGTGCTGCTGGACGTCGGGGAGCAGGGTGCGGACCTTGCGCGTCAGGTCGGCCACGAGGAAGTCGTCCTCGTTGTGTTCGCGGAGCAGCCCGACGTCCGTCCGTGCGAAGCAGCGCACGACGATGCCCTCCGGCACCACCGCTCCGTCCACCACCGGTCCCGCGGCCGGTTCGTCCATGCGGCCCTTTGTACCCGATCGCACGCGCGAAGGGAAGCACCCGCGTGCGTCCCGGGTCCCGGGGCGATCCCGGGTTCCGATCCGCGGCGCAACGGACCTCCGGTCGCCGCTCCCCGCCCCCGTTTTTGCGCAGCCCTTCCCGTCCCTTCCGGCCTGCACTCCGCGGTTGACACGGATCGGACCCCACTTATAATCGCGCCCGGCGCGCAGACCCCGTCGCGCGGAAAGGCGAGGCTGATGGAGATCTACTTCGACCGGCGGACCGTTCGAGAACTCCGCAACGCGGCGCTCGACGCGATCGAAGACGGCGACTACGAGGCGCTCTCCGAGGATCTCGTCAAGGCCTTCTCGGACGAGCAGGCCGACGAGATCGAGAAGCGTCTCTCCTCCGGCGACTTCCCCGACTTCATCGGCGAGATCCTGGAGGAGTGGGGGATGGACGACGTCGACTCCCTCTTCGAGACGCTGGAGACGCGCTTCGCCGAGATCGATATCGAGCTGCGGTTCGAGGACATCCGTCCCGAGGAGGACGAGGAGGAGGAAGAGGAGGAGGACGTCGACGACGAGGAACTCGACGAGTCCCTCGACGACGACGACTCCGTCGACGAGGAAGAGTGACTGCGGTTCCGCCGGCGTTCCGCGAGAGGAGCAGACGCATGCAGGCTCGGGTCCGGGAGATGTGGGAGGGTGTCAAGGGCGCCGGGGTCGACCTGCTGACGGAGGGGATCCGGCTGGTGCAGGCGGCCGGCGAGCAGCTGTT
>JAAZOP010000306.1 GCA_012797735.1 Myxococcales bacterium | reverse complement strand
CTCGCAGACCAGGGAGCTGGAGGTGCGGCTCCCGGCCGACTACGTCCTCACGCCGCAGCCGGGACCCGACTTCGCCGTGCACCGCATCGAGCCGATCGTCCCGCTCGGCGAGCCCGGCGCGAGCCTGGGCTTCTACCTCGGCGACAACCCCCAGGAGCCGCCCGGCAGTTGGGCCGGCGCGGTCGAGCGGAGCAGGGCTCCGCTGCTGGGCGAGGAGGTCGAGTGGCTCGCGTGGTTCATCCCCGAGCACGAGGGCGAGCCGGCCGAGTATCACCTCGAGGCCCTGCGGCCGCTGCCCGGCGAGATGGGGTTCCCGCACTTCCTGCATGCGTTCATCACGGCGGGCGATGCCGGCCTGCGCGACGAACTGCGCGAGGTGGCCAAGTCGCTGCGAATCGTCGATCGCGCGACCCGCTGACGGAACCGCCAACGCTCGACCTCTCCGCGGCCTCCGCCTGCGACTCCGCTCCCTGGCGACCCGCGCGGAAACAACGCCGCGAACCACGCCCATGGCAACGGAAGCGGCCGTGGCCGTCCCGCCCGGGCGTCAGTCGCCGAGCCACCCGCAGACCGAGTCGGTCGATGCCAGTCCGGAAAGATCGCCGGAGGCCGGGCCGCACGCATGCGCGCCGGGACACCATGCCCCGCCCGTCGGACAACCGTACTCGCAGCGCCGGACTCCCCCCGGCTCGGCCGGCTCGGCGCAGATCAGCGGCGGCGTGCAGTCGGCCGCGCACTCGCACGGGACGCGGGCGGACGAACCGAGCGCGTAGTCCGGCCGGCAGGCGCGCCCGTCGCACGCGAAGCCCGCCGGACAGTCCTCGCTCCCGTCGCACTGCGCGACCAGGTCGTCGCACGTCCGGTCGAACCCGTCGTCGACGTCGATGCACGACCCGCCGTCCGGGCAGTCCAGGTCCAGTTCGCACGGAACGGCGCAGGCGGTGAACGGGCCGCCGAGGCCCGAGCCGCCGAGGCAGACCTCGCCCTCCGGGCAGTCGCAGTCCTCGTCGCAGAGGCCCGCGGCGACGCCGCAGGGAGTGGCCGGCTCTGCGCCGACCTCGATGGTCAAGGCCGTCGTCCCCGGAGGGGATTCGATCGTCCAGACCCCGGCCGTTGCGAAGGTGATGGGGATCCAGCGGGTGATCATCCTCGCCGGGCCCATGCAGTCGCGCCGGGTGTCCCAGATCCGCGGCCGGATCGTCACGCGACGCAGTTCCGGCCGGACGACCACCTCCGGCATCGCGAAGCGCTGCTGGCAGTCCAGCATGTGCGAGAGACGGATGCGGAGCGTGCGTCCGACGGTCGCCGCGACCGGGTCCCCCACGGCCACCTCATCGGGCGCCACCTCCACCAGGCGCCAAGTCGGGCAGGTCGCACCGTCCGGCGCGTCCAGACCGTCCGCGGGAACGTCGACCGGGACGTCCGACGGCTCGTCGGCGGGAACGTCGGCCGGCACGTCCACCGGGACGTCGCCGGGCACGTCGGCGGGCCTGTCGCCGGGCACGTCGGTCGGGGTTTCGATCCCTCCGTCGTCCGTCGATCCCGTGCCGGCGGAGCCGCAGCCGGCCAGCAGCGTCGCGAACAGCATGAGTACGAGCCGTGTCATGGTCCTCCCTCCTTCGCAGCACGAGCATGCCCCGAACCGATCGCCGCGGCAAGGCCGGCGCCCGGGCGACCCGGTCGCCCTCCGCGGATCCGGGACGCGGCGCCACGGCGAGTGCGGGGCGCGGCGGTGCGGCCGGGCTACGGCAGCACGACGCGCACGACGGGCTCCTCGGCGGGGAACCGTGGACGGATCCAGACGTCGCCCAGGCCATCGCCCCGGTCCTCGAACTCGATCGGACTGAGCCAGACGTCGCGCGCGCAGTCGCCGGCGTCGCGACAGGCCGGATGCCGCAGCCGGTGATGCACGAAGTACCAAGTGGTCCCGTCCGGCCCGAGCACCGCAGTGCCGTGCCCGAAGGCCTGTCCGAGGCTCGGGACAAGGTACCGGCCGACGAGCCGTCCGGTGTTGTCGTGGGCCAGTTCCTCCACCGTGCGCGCCGCGGCCCAGAACACGTGGTAGTAGCCCGAGTCCCAAGCGCTGCCGGAAACCAGGAGGTACACCCAGGCACCGCGGCGGAACAGGTTGGCGCCCTCCGCGACGCCCCACGAGCACCCGTCGCGGACCATCTCCTCGTCGTAGCGCCCGCGCGTCATCGAGAGCATCTCGCCGCAGCGCGGGCAGTACGACCGCAGGCGTTCCAGCGTCGCGGCGTCGTGCGGGTTGGCGGCGAAGACCTGCGCCACCGCCGCGTCGCACCGCACCGTGAACGGGTCGGCGGCGTCCAACTCCACGACTTCCACGTGTTCCCCGTGGTTCGTGCGTTCCCAGTCGACCCGCGGCGGCGTGTTCGTGTACCAGGAGTACGCGAGCCACCAGCGGCCGTCGGCCGGGTCACGCCAGACGTCCGAGTCGAGGCGGATGATCTGGTGACACCAGGTGCCCTGGCAGTCGTCCGAGACGTAATCGACGCTGCGCGGCAACTCGGTGCGGATCGGGCAGGTCTCGAAGTGCGCGCTCGCCGGCAACGGCTCCCAGGGGTGATCGGTGCGGGCGAACGGCCCCGCCGGTGCGGGCGCCCAGGCCAGGTAGACACCACCGTCCTCCTGGTACGGTGGGCAGGGCGCCTGCGCCGTGCGGAACCGTTGCGCGGAGAACGACAGCAGGTACGAGCCGGGACCGAGTTCGACGATCTGCGGGGCCCACAGCGAGCAGAAGAACGCCTCGTTGATCGCCATCGAATTCCCCGGGGTCGAAGCGCGGTCGAACGCGCGTCCCGGCAGCTCGGTCCAGTGCACGAGATCCGGCGAAGTGAAGATCGGAATGTCGCCGCCGTTGTGGACCGTCGCCGTGAGGTAGTAGGTGGGGCGTCCCTCCGCATCCGTCGTTCGCAGCACGTGCGGGTCGGGGTGGTCGCCGGCCAGCACGGGGTTGGTCGCTTCGATCACCCTCGGACCGACACTCGCGTCGGACGCGTCGTCCGTGCCGCCATCGACGCCGGGATCCCCCGCACCGTCGCCCGCCGCGGCGTCGTCCGCTTCCGGAGGAGCGCCGTCGGGGGGCGCGTCCCCGTCGGGCGCGGCGTCTCCGGCCCGATCCGCGTCCGGACGGCCATCGGCGCCGTCGCCCGTGCCCGCCCCGTTCCCCCCGGAACAGCCGGCGGTCAGGACGACCAGCCAACACGCGAGGCGAAGGGCTCTGGTCCTCATGCCGCACCGCTTCCCGCCAGGCCGACGCGCCGGGCGAACTCGTCGAGCAGGGCGCGGCCGTCGTGGGACAGCTCCAAACGGGTCCGCACCACCAGCCACGGCAGGCGGGCGGCGGCGAGGCGGGAGCGGCCCCTCGACGAGCCGTGCTGTGGTGCGCGCCCTCAGGGGGACCGGCAGGGCAATCGCATCATCCCACATGGGCGCCACCCATCAGCACGCGGAGCATGAAGTCGTGATCCCAGACTGCACGCAGTCGGCGGTTCTTGATGCCGACCTTGGTGCCCTGCACGGCCTTGAGCAGGTTGACAACGATGTGCCGCATGACGGCGAAGTTCTGGGCTGCGTTGTCGACCCGGACGCGGCAGTCGTCTTCGCGGAACGCGACGTCCAGGACCCAGTGCAGACCGTTCTCGATCCCCCAATGCGCGCGAGCGTTCCGCAGGGCCGT
>JAAZOP010000305.1 GCA_012797735.1 Myxococcales bacterium | reverse complement strand
GGGCGGCGGCGCGGGCGGCGCCGGCGATTCGAGCAGCCCGCCGAAGTCGAAGCCGAACTCGAGGCCGAACACGACGTAGGCCGCCGTGCCCTCGGACGTGCCGAAGACGCTCGCCACGCGGAACAGCGGCCCGAGGTTCCAGTCGCGCGCGACGCGGAGCAGCCAGGCGAGGCCGACGTCGAAGCCGGCGCAGTGCTCGCGGCCGATCACGTGCCAGCCGACGCCGACGTCCAGACGCAGGTCGCTGCCGACCGCGCCGCCGGGCTCGAGCCACCCGAGCCCCTCGCCCGAAACGATGGCGAGGCCCAGAACCGCGGAGAGGGAGTGGTCCAGCACCGGTTCCCGTTCGTTGCCCTGCGCGTCGACCGCCTGCTGGGGGAAGATGCCGAGGCCGTAGCGGGCGCCGATGTCGAGGTAGCCGGTGGCGCCCCAGGTGAACTGCACGGCCAGGTCGGCGCCGGGATAGGCCTTCCGCAGCACCTCGGTGAGAGGAGCGGTGCCGGCGGCGACGAGGTCGAGGTCCAGTTCGACGGCACGGGCGGGACCGGCGGCGAGAACAACGGCCAGCACCAGGGAAATGGATCGCTGCACAGGCACCTCCCACGTCCACCCCCCACGTCCACCCCAGGGGCCGCCGTCGGTCCGCACGGCCGGCGGGAGGCTACCGCAGCCGGGGCGCGTCACGCCAGCAGCGTCCCTTTCTGCGCGCGCGGGAGCGTGACCCGGACCGTGGTCCCCTCCCCGACGACGCTTTCGACCGCGACCTCGCCGCCGTGAAGCGCGACGGCTCGGTGGGCGGTGGACAGGCCGAGGCCCCGCCCCTCGCGGCTGTGCTTCGTCGTGTAGAACGGCTCGAAGATGCGCTCGAGGTGCTCGGGCTCGATGCCCCGACCGTGGTCGCGGACCTCGACGCGCACCACCTCGTCCGCGACGTCGGTGGAGATCTCGACGCGCGGCGCCTCCCCCTCGCGCGTCGCCTCGACGGCGTTCTCCAACAGCGCGACGAACGCCTGCTGCAGCTCGCCGGGGTAGCCGAGGACCACGGCCCGGCCGCCGGCCCGCCGGTGCTCGATCCGCGGGCGGGGGTCCGGACGCGCGGCGGCGACGGCGCGCACGGCGGCGTCGATCGCCAGATCGACGTCGAACTCGACAGCGACGACCCCGGGCCCCTCGCCGAACTGCAGCAGCTTCTGGACCAGTTCGGCGATGCGGCGCGCCTCCCGCTCCACCACCTCCAGCTTCGCCAGCACCGGGCCGGCGGCCTCGCGGCGGGCGAGCTGCGCCATGCCGAGAACGGACTGGAGGGGGTTGTTGATCTCGTGCGCCAGCCCGGCGGAGAGCCCGGCCAGCGCGGCGACGCGCTGGGCGCGGGCCGCGACCTTCTGCAGCCGGCGGACCTCCTCGGTCTTCGCCTCCACCCGCGCCTGCAGCTCCCGGTTCCACGCCTCGATCTCCTCCTGCTGGCGCAGCAGGTCGGCGGACATCTCGTTGAACGCGCGGGCGAGCAGCCCGAGCTCGCCGCGGTCGGCCACCTCGACCCGGGCGCCGCGCTCGCCGGCCCCGATGCGACGCGCGGCGCCCGCCAGGGCGCGGACGGGGGCGGCCAGGCTGCGGGAGAGGATGAAGCCGACGAGGAGGGCGACGACGAGCGATCCGGCGAGCCAGGCGAGACTCTGCCAGAAGATCTGCTGCGCGGCGGCCAGCG
>JAAZOP010000304.1 GCA_012797735.1 Myxococcales bacterium | reverse complement strand
CCGCCGAACAGGTGCGCGCCGCCGAGGCCCAGCTCGCCGTCGCCGAGACCGCCGTGCGCCGCGCCCGCATCGCCCAGGCCGAGTGCCGGGTCGTCGCCCCGCGCGCCGGCATCGTCACCCTCGTCGCCCGCCGCGCCGGCGAGGCCGTCCTGCCCGGAACCGTCCTGTTCGAGCTCGCCGATCCGAGCGAGACCACCGTGACCTTCTACGTCGTCAACGCCGACCTCGGCCGCATCCGCCTCGGCCAGCGCGTCCGCGTCGCCGCCGACGCCTTCCCCGACCGCGTGTTCGCCGGGTCGATCCGCTGGATCTCGCGCGAGGCCGAGTTCACCCCGCGCACCGTGCAGACCCGCGACGACCGCGACCGCCTCGTCTACGCCGTCGAGGCCCTGCTCGAGAACCCCGACGGGACGCTGCGCGACGGCATGCCCGTCGAGGTGGCCGTGGAGGTTCCCCGGTGACCCCCGTCGTCGTCGCGGACGCCCTGACCCACGCCTACGGCGCCGCCCGCGCCCTCGACGGCCTCTCGTTCGCCGTCGCCCCCGGCGAGCTGTACGGCTTGGTCGGCGCCGACGGCGCCGGCAAGACGACCGCCCTGCGCATCCTCGCCGGCCTCTTCCGCCCGCAGTCGGGCACCGCCCGCCTCGCCGGTCTCGACCCCGCCGACGCCCGCTCCGGCGTCCGCGAGCTGTTGGGCTACATGCCCCAGCGCTACTCCCTCTACGGCGACCTCTCGGTCGCCGAGAACCTGCGGTTCTTCGCGCGCCTCTTCTGTCTCTCCCGCGCCGAGTACGCCGAGCGCTCCGCCCGCCTCCTCGCCGTCACCCGCCTCGAACGCTTCGCCGACCGTCCCGCCCAGAAGCTCTCCGGCGGCATGTACAAGAAACTGGCCCTCGCCTGCGCGCTGCTCCACCGGCCCCGGGTCCTGCTGCTCGACGAGCCGACCAACGGCGTCGACCCCGTCTCGCGCCTCGAACTGTGGCGCCTGCTGTACGAACTCGTCGACGAGGGGATGGCCGTCGTCGTGTCCACCGCCTACATGGACGAGGCGGAGCGTTGCCGCCGCGTCGGACTGATGCACCACGGCCGCCTGCTGCTCGAGGGGGAGCCGCAGGCGCTGGTGGCCGGTTTCTCGGACGCGGTGCTGCGAGTGGACGGTCCGGCCGGCCGCGTCGAGCCGGTGCTGGAGGGTGCCGGCGACGAGGTCGTCGCGGTCGCCCCCCACGGCGGCGCGCTGCGCGTCGTCGCGCGACGCCGGGCGGCCTCCGGGCTGGTCGAGGCGCTCGTCGCCGCCGGAGCGCGCGTCGAGCCGCTCCGGCCCGGCTTCGAGGACCTGTTCCTCGTCCGCGCGGCCGCCGGCGCGGCCGCCGGGGAGGCTGCGGCGTGAGCGACGCGATCGTCGCCGAGCGGCTCGGCCGGCGGTTCGGCGACTTCCACGCCGTCCGCGACGTCTCGTTCGCCGTCGCGCGCGGCGAGATCTTCGGCTACCTGGGGGCCAACGGCGCGGGCAAGTCGACCACGATCCGCATGCTCTGCGGCCTGCTCGCCCCCACCGCCGGCCGCGCCGCGGTCGCCGGGATCGATATCGCGGCCGACCCGGAAGGGGTCAAGCGGCGCATCGGCTACATGTCCCAGAAGTTCTCGCTCTACCCCGACCTCACGGTCGCCGAGAACCTCGACTTCTTCGGCGGCGCCTACGGCTTCTCCGGGCGCGAGCTGCGGCGGCGGATCGACGCGATTCTCGAGGAGACCGGTCTGCGCGCCTCGCGCGACGAGCCCACCCGCTCCCTGCCCGCCGGGCGGCAGCAACGCGTCGCGCTGGCCAACGCCCTGCTCCACGACCCCGACCTGCTGTTCCTCGACGAACCGACCGCCGGCGTCGATCCCCTCGCCCGCCGCGAGTTCCTCGCCCTCGTCCGCCGGCGCGTGCGCCGCGGCGCCACCGTGTTCCTCACCACGCACTACCTGGAGGAGGCGGAGTATTGCGGGCGGGTCGGGCTGATGGTCGATGGCCGACTCGCGGCGCTCGGCACCCCCGCGCAGCTCAAGGAGCGGTTCGTCCCCGGCCGCATCTGGTCCGTCCGCACGGCGCGTCGCGCGGCCCTGGAGCCGTCCCTGGCGTCGCTCGACGGAGTGCTCGCCGTCCACCCGCACGGGGCCGGCCTGCGCCTCCGCTGCGACCCCGCCCGACTCGACGATCGCACGCTCGCCGCCCGGGTCCGGACGCTCGACCCCGCCGCGGAGCTCGACCCGGCCGCCGCGACCCTCGATGACGTCTTCCACGTCGTGGCGGCGGGCGGAGGAGGCGCGGCGTGAGCGCCCCCGGCCGCCTGCGGCGCTTCGCCGTCCGCACCGGCGCCGTCGCCGCCAAGGAGACCGCGCACGCCGTCCGCGACCCGCGCACGCTGTACCTGGTGCTCGGCATGCCGGTCGTGCTGCTGCTGATCTTCGGCTTCGGCATCAGCTTCGACGTCGAGGACGTGGCGATCGCCGTGATCGATCAGGACGGCGGCGCCGCGTCCCGCGCGGCCGAGCGCTCGCTGACGGCGGGACGGGAGTTCGTCGTCGCGGCGCGCCCGCAGGACCCGGCGGAGGTCGACCGGCTGTTCCGCCGTCGCGTGGTCTCGGCGGCCCTGGTCGTGCCGCGCGGCTTCGGCCGCGACGAGGCGGCCGGGCGGCCGGTCCCGCTCCAGCTCCTCGTCGATGGCAGCGACGGCGTCGCCGCCCAGAACGTGCTGGGCGG
>JAAZOP010000303.1 GCA_012797735.1 Myxococcales bacterium | reverse complement strand
GGTCACGGCTGCGGCCGTCGAGCCGCCGCCGGCGGTTTCCGCGACTCCGGCGCCCGCGGCGACGGTGCGGGTCGACGAGGTGATCGTCGACACGTCCGGGGCGAAGGTCGACCTCCTGGTCAACCGGCCGTTCACCCCCGAGGAGTTGCGCGACCTGCTGGGACCGATCGAGTTCGAGGGTCGGAGGATGGCCGACATGATCGGCCAGCTCGTGCCGCCGGCCGAATCGGTGCTGGAGACGCGGAACGCGGACGGGACGTACCGTTACGACGTTCCGCTCTCCCAGGTGGTGAACCTCAACGAGCAGGACGTCGGGGCGGTGAAGGACATCGTCAAGGGCGCGCTGGCGGCCGAGGGGCTGCTGCGGCCCGAGGACCTCGTGGCGATCGATCTGACGCTGGCGCCGATCGGTCTGCGGATCGATGCCAAGGCGCCGATCGACCCCGCGCGCCTCGCCGCCACGCTCGACCGGACCCGCTACCGCGACATCAACCTGTTCGTCCGCTGCCGCTCGGCGATCTGTCCCGCTTCGATCGACGAGCGGGAGCAGGTCTACGGCTACCAGGTGAACCTGCGCGGCTTCGGTCCGGACGTGGTGGAGAGCCTGGAGGAGCGGCTGGGGAAGGGCGCGGTGGTCGAGGAGCTGTCGATGGAGTGGGTCGGCCCGAAGGTCGGCGAGAAGCTCCGGAACGACGGCATCAAGAGCGTCCTGATCGCGCTCGGGTTGATCCTGATCTACGTCGCGTTGCGGTTCGACCTGCGGTTCGCCCCGGGGGCGGTCCTCTGCCTGTTCCACGACGCGGTGATCACGCTCGGCTTCTTCACGTTCACCGGGATGGAGGTCAACCTGACGACGGTCGCCGCGATCCTGACGATCGTGGGCTACTCGGTGAACGACACGATCGTCGTCTACGACCGGATCCGCGAGAACCTGCAGAAGACGCAGGAGCGCGACCTGGCGAAGGTGATCAACACCTCGATCAACGAGACGCTGTCCCGCACCCTGCTCACCTCGTTCACCACGGTCCTCGCCGTCCTGGCCGTCGCCTTCTTCGCGCGCGGCACGATCCAGGACTTCGCGATCGCGATGATCGTGGGCATCGTGATCGGCACCTACTCCTCGATCTACGTCGCCGCGCCGCTGTCGATCGTGATCGACCGGCGGTTCTTCCGCCGCGGGCAGGCCTAGGCGCCGGGGGACCGGACCTCCTCGGGTCAGGCCGCCGGTGCGCCGTCCCCGCGCCCGGACGACGGGTCGTCCTGGTGCTGGAGCGAGAGGCGGCGCGTGTAGGCCAGCAGCACGTCGGCGCTGGTGAGGATGCCGGCGACGCGCGGCGGGTCGCCGTCCTCCAGCACGAGCAGTTCGTCCACGCGGTGGCCGCGCAGCAGCCGCTGCGCCCGCTCGACGCTTTCCGACAGCCGCACGGACGGCGTGCGGCCGTGGATCAGCCCGGCGGCGGTCGGCGGCTTCGTGCCCCGTCGCGCCTCGTGCAGGGCATGGGTCAGCTCGTCGATCCGGAACGCGCCGAGGAGCCGGCCGTCGTCGTCCAGGACCGGGAACAGCCGCTGCCGCGACTGGTCCGTCGCGTCGAGCACCTCGCGCAGGCTCATCCCGCCGCGCAGCGTGACGAACTTCCGCTGCCGCCGGAACACCTCGCCGACCGTCGCCGTCGCCAGCACCTCCGGCACGTACTCGCCGACGTGCGCCGGCGACCAGGTCTTCGACGGCACCTGCGCCCGGTACAGGCTCCAGCGCCGGCTGACCAGGAACGCCAGCGCGCAGACCCACATCGAGGGCACCAGCAGCTCGTAGTTGCCCGTCAGCTCGCTGACCATGATCACCGTCGAGATCGGCGTGTTGGCCGCGGCGGCGAAGAAGCCCGCCATCCCCACGATCGCGAAGGTGGTCGGATGCTGGACCACCCCCGGCAGCACCTCGTGGAACAGGCGACCCACCGCGCCGCCGAGCGTGGCGCCGATCACCATCGAGGGACCGAACACGCCGCCGCTGCCGCCCGAGCCGATCGAGAACCCGGTCGTCAGCATCTTGCCCAGGCCGACGAGCAGCAGGACCGGCAGCGCGACGTCCGCCCCGTCGCTGCGCAGGAACTCCTGGAGGATGCCGTACCCGCTGCTCAGCACGTCGCCGACCTGCCGCGAGCCGCCGAACGACTCGATCAGGACCAGCGCCACCAGGCCCGTCAGCGCCCCGCCGAGCATCGGTCGCAGCTCCTTGCGCAGCGGCAGCCGGCCGAACAGGTCCCGCAGCCCGTAGAAGACCTGGATGAACAGCCGGGCCGCCAGGGCGAGGACGACGGCGAGCACGAGGTACGGCCCGAGTTCGAGCGGGTTGGAGAAGCCGAAGTCGCCCGCCCCATCGAACATGTGGCCCCAGCCGAACCGGGTGGCGTAGATCGAATAGGCGACGATCGAGGCCACGGTGGCCGGCAACAGCACCTCGGTCTCGACGTCCGACGACGAATAGAGCACCTCGCCGGCGAAGATCGCCCCGGCCAACGGCGCCCGGAAGATGCTGCCGACCCCGGCGCCGATGCCGGCGGCCAACAGCATGCGGCGGTCCCGCGCGTTGAGCCCCAGCCGCGTCGCCAGAAGGCTGCCGAACCCCGCCCCGATCTGCGCGATCGGTCCCTCGCGACCGCCCGAGCCGCCCGTGCCGAGCGTGATCGCGGCGGTGATCATCTTGACCAGCGGCACGCGTCCCCGGATCCGGCCCAGCCGGCGATGGTACGCATCGATCGCCGCGTCCGTCCCGTGCCCCTCCGCCTCGGGCGCCAACCGCTGCACCAGGAGGCCGGACAGCAGGCCGCCGAGCGCCGGGAGCAGGACGACGAGGTAGGGCGTGTAGCGCCCGGTGCCGAACCCGAACTCCGGCGGCTCGCCGCCGGGGTATCCCAGCTCCAGCCCGGCCCACGACGACAGGCACAGCTCGCGCAGGAACTGCAGTCCGAGCTGGAAGGCGATCGCCCCGAGTCCGCCGATGACGCCGACCGTCGCCCCCAGGAGCAGCCACTTCCCGGCCGCCAGGAAGTCGAAGTCGCGCGACAGCAGACGATTCGCTCCAACCATCGCCCAGGCCCTCGTCCGTCCCCGCGCCCCGCCGCCTCGACCGCCGGGCCACAGCAGGTCTCCCCGAAGCACGGCAGCCTACCAGACCGCGAGAACGTCCGACAGCCTCCGCAAACCCACCGGCGCCCCGACCGGACCGCAACCAGGATCGCACGGCCCGCGACGGTGGAATTCGGGTCCGGTGTCAAACACCCCATGGCGGCGAGACGGCCGCCACCCGCGACGGATGTAAGCGCCGGCGTGGTAGCATTGGTCTGCCGTGCCGGGTGAAGGTCGGCCGCCCGAATGGTGCCGCGAGCTCGAGTCAAACAAGACCTGGGCGTCTTCAGGCACCCCGAACTGTTGCGCCCGTTTCGACGGGCAGCACGAGTAGAAAATTCTTGAATCCGTGACGCCCCCCGGCACGGCCAAGAAAGGAGGTTCGATGGAGGTCGTCTATGAGCGCTGCTGCGGGATGGACGTGCACGGGAAGACCGTGGTCGCGTGCCTGCGGACGCCGGGCGAGAAAGGCCGGCGGCGCGGAGAGGTTCGCACCTTCGGCACGACGACCGCGGAGTTGCTCCAGCTCTCGGACTGGCTGACGGAGGCGGGCTGCACGCACGTCGCGATGGAATCGACGGGCGTGTACTGGCGGCCGGTCCACAACATCCTGGAGGGCACGTTCGAGGTGCTGCTGATCAACGCCCAGCACATCAAGGCCGTGCCGGGCCGGAAGACCGACGTGAAGGACAGCGAGTGGATCGCGGAGTTGCTGGAGCACGGTCTGCTGAAGGCGAGTTTCATTCCTCCGCAGCCGATCCGGGAGTTGCGGGAGTTGACGCGCTACCGCAAGACGCTGATCCAGGAACGGGCCCGGGAATCCCACCGGCTCTGCAAGATCCTCGAGTCGGCGAACATCAAGCTCGGCAACGTCGCCAGCCACGTCACCGGCGTTTCCGGACGCCAGATGCTCCGGGCGCTCGCGGCCGGCGAGCGTGACGGGGCCGTGCTTGCGGAACTGGCCAAGGGGACTTTGCGGAAGAAGCGCGATGCGCTGGCTCCCGCCCTGACCGGCCGCTTCACCGAGCACCACGGCTTCCTCGTCGAGCAGATCCTGGCCCACATCGAGTTTCTCGAGCAGGCCATCGCCGGCTGCGACGCCCGGATCGAGGTGCACACCCGCCCTTTTGCGACGGTGATTGAGCAGGTGACCACCGTCCCCGGCATCGCCCGACGCGGAGCGGAGTCGATTCTCGCCGAAACCGGCACCGACATGAGCCAGTTTCCGTCCGCGGCCCACCTCGCTTCGTGGGCCTGCATCTGTCCCGGCAACGACCAGAGCGCCGGAAAACGCAGGAGCGGCAAGACCCGCCGCGGCAACCCGTGGCTGCGAGCCGTACTGATCGAATGCGCCTGGGCTGCCGCCCGAACGAAGGGAACCTACCTGGCGGCGCTCTACTCGAGGATCGCCCGCCGACGCGGAGCCAAGAAGGCAATCGTTGCCGTGGCGCACAGCATCCTCGTCGCCATCTACCACATGCTCCGCGACGGCACTGTCTACCACGACCTCGGCCCGGCCCACTTCGACAGCCTCGCCCAGGACCGTCTCACCCGCTACCACGTCCGCCGCCTCGAGGAACTCGGCCACGCCGTCACCCTCGCTCCCATCCCGGAGGTGGCCTAACCGGACTGCTGCTTACGTAGGAACGGCGTCCGGCGCCGGCGATCCCGCCGGCGCCGTTCCCCCGGGTCCGCGGGCCAGCCAGTCGGCCGCGCGCGCGACCTCCTCGCGCGTGCCGATCAGGTACACGATGTCCCCGGCCGCGAACCGCTCGTCGGCCGGCGGGTTGCCCTGCAACTTCCCGGCCCGGCGCAACGCCACGACCGAGGCGCCGGTGGCCGGGCGCACCTGCGACTCGAGGATGCTCTTGCCGGCCGCCCAGTCGGCCGCGCCCACCAGGTAGCTCTCGAGCCGCACCTGGCGGAGCAGGTCGCCGAGGTCCGGGCGTGCGGTGGGCGGAATCGTCAGCCGCCGCTCCAGCGGGCCGGCCGCCGCCCGCGCCGCCTCGACCCGGGCATCGATCACGTTCCGCGGCACGCCGCGCAGGCGCAGCAGGCCGGCCAGGACCTCGACCGAACTCTCCACTTCCGCCGGCACGACGAGCGTCGCGCCGCGGCGCCGCAGATCCTCCACCTCGCCGGCGAAGCGGCATCGCGCGAGGATGGGAACCCGGGGCGCCACCCCGCGCGCGACCTCGACCGCCCGTTGCGTCGCGCCGGGGTCCGACAGGACGAGCACGAAGGCGGCGGCGCGCTCCAGGCCGGAGAGGCGCAGCACCTCGGCCGACGTCACGTCGCCGTAGTACGCCGGCAACCCGTCGGCCTCCGCCCGGCGCACCGACTCCGCGTTGAGATCGACGATCATGTAGGGCAGATCCAGCTCCCGCAGCGCGTCCGCGATCATCCGGCCCCCGGTGCCGAAGCCGGCGACGATCACATGGTCCGCCAGGCCCCGATGCGCCTCCGGGGACTCATCCACCGCGCGGACGCCGAGCAGCCGCCCGAGGGCTCCCATGCGCGCGGCGCCCGCCGCCAGGCGCGGCGACAGCGCGATGACCGGCGGCGTCACCAGCATCGTGACCACCGCGGCGGCGAGGAACACGCGGGCCGACTCCGCGTCGATCAGCCCCAACCCCGTCCCGGCGGTCAGCAGCACGAACGAGAACTCGCCGACCTGCGCCAGGGCCACGCCGGCCAGCACCGCCGCGCGTACGGGCATCCGCAGCACCAGGGCGGCGGCGCCGGCGAGCAGCGCCTTGCCGGCGAACAACGCCAGCGCCAGCGCGAGCACGAGCAACGGGCGCTCGGCCACGGTCGCGACGTCGAGCAGCATGCCGACCGAGACGAAGAACAGGCTGAGGAAGATGTCGCGCAGCGGCAACGCGTCCGAGATCGCCTGGCGCCCGAACGGCGTGCCAGCCACGACGACGCCGGCCAGGAACGCCCCGAGCGCCATCGACAGGCCGGTTTGCGCGGTCGCCCACAGCGTTCCGGCGCTCACCAGCACGACGGTCAGGAGCAGCACCTCCCGCGAGCCCAGCGCCGCCACGCGACGCAGCAGCCACGGCACCGCGAAGCGGCCCAGGACCAGCGTCCCGGCGACCACCGCGATCGCCTTTCCCGCCACCCCCAGCGCCGCGGCCAGGCCGCCTCCGGCCCCGGCGAGCATCGGCAGGGCGAGCATCATCGGGACGACGCACAGGTCCTGGAAGATCAGCACGCCGACCACCAGCCGCCCGTGCGGCGCCTCCGTCTCCCCGCGCGCCGCCAGCGCCCGCAGCACGATCGCGGTCGAGGACATCGCCACCAGGAAGGCGGCCAGCACCGCGGACGGTTCGGCGAAGCCCAGCCCGCGGGCGACAGCGAAGCCGGCCAGGCCGGTCAGCACCACCTGCAGCGTCCCGCCGACCGCCACCGGCCGCCACAGCCGCCGCAGGTGGTCCAACGACAGCTCCAGCCCCACGGTGAACAGCAGCATCACGACGCCGATCTCGGCCAGGGTCGAGATCCGCTCGGTCGATTCCACCAACGCCAGCCCACCGGGGCCGACCAGCACGCCGGCGACCAGGAAGCCGGTCACGGCCGGGAGGCGGAGGCGGGCGAAGAGCAACGCCACCGCCACCGCGACCGCGAAGACCACCACAAGATCCGCAAGCCAGCCCGTTCCGTGCATCCTCGACCTCGCGTTCGACTCTCTACCACCACCGGCGCCTTCCGTCCTGCATCCCGTTCGACGACCCGGCGGGCGGTCCGGACCACCGGCTTGTCAGGGGTCGGCATCGGCCGGTATCCTGCGCCGGGGCCTGCCGGAGAGGAGATCGCCCGATGTCCGCCCCCAGACCGGAAACCGAATCGCAGCGGCCGACCGTGCTGATCGTCGGCGCGGGCTCCACCGGCTTCGAGTTGGCGCGCCGGCTGCTCGGCAGCTGGCGCGTCACACTCCTCGACGTCGACCCCGGCCCCGCCAAGGCCCGCTTCTCCGGCGTCCTGCCGTCCGACCGGTTCGTCTTCATCGACGGCGACGCCACCTCGCGGCTCGTCCTGGAACGCGCGGGCGCGACCCGCGCCGACGCCGTCGTCGTCACCACGGGCGCCCTGGACGTCACGCTGGAGACCTGCCGGATCCTCAAGCGGGACCTGCGCGTCGCCGACGTCACCGTGCTGCTGCGGGGCGATGCCGCGCCGCGACCGTTCCAGGAACTCGGCGTCGAGATCGTGCGCGGCGTCGAAGCCCAGAGCGCCCTGCTTGCGGCGGCCGTGACGAAGGGCTCGAAGGTCGCCGCCGGCGTGGGCCTCGGCCGCGGCGAGGTGATGGAGACCGAGATCCTGCCGAACTCGGGCGTGATCGGGAAGCCGCTGGCCTCGCTGCACCCCCGCCAGTGGCTGGTGGCCGCCGTGTACCGGGAGGACGAGCTGGTCATTCCGCACGGCGACACGCGGCTCGAGGCGGGCGACCGGGTGCTGCTGGTCGGCGACCCGGCGATCCTGCCGGGGATCGCGCGGTTCCTGCGCACCGGTCACTCCGAGTTCCCGCTGCACTACGGCACCGCGATCGTGGTTCCGGCCGATGCCGCGGGCCCCGCGATGTTGCCCGAAGTGGCCTGGCTCGCGCGGCACAGCAAGGCCCAGGCGGTGGAGTTCGTGGCCTGCGGAGACGGCGCCGCGGCCCGGCCGCTCCTGGAATGGGCGCAGGCGGAGGGCCTTCCGGCTCGGGTCGCCTGCACCGGCCAGGACACCCGCGCCCATCTCGCGGAGGCGATGGCGCGACGGGACGTCGGGATCCTGGTGCAGGCGCCCGAACCGATCCCGTGGCACAAGCGCCTCGGCCTGGGATGGACGCCGCTGCTGCGACGGATCGCCCCGCTGCGCTCCCCGGTGCTCGTCCCCCGCGGCACGTTCCCCTGGGAGCGGATCCTGCTCGCGCTCTCCGACCCCGACTTCGACGCCGAGGCCGCCACGCTGGCGATCGATGCCGCCCGCTGCTTCGAGGCGTCGCTGACCGTGGGCGTGGCGCTGGCCCCCGAGTTCGTGACCGGCGCCGGCGTCGCCGACGAGCTGCGCCGCCAGCAGGACGAGATCCGCGACCTGGCCGCCTCCTACGGCGTCCGCACGGCGCGACTCGAGTTCGAGGGCAACCCGGTCGCCGTGACCCTCGCCGCCTGCGCCGGCTTCCAACTCCTCGTGCTCGGCTTCAAGACCAACTCCCGCAACTCGCTCGGACGCCCCAGCGTCGAGCAGAACCTCGTGCACCGCGCCCCCTGCTCGGTGCTCGTTCTTCCGCATTGACGGCCGGCCATGGAAGCCCAGGGCGCCCTCTCCCTGCTCGTCCTGGCCCTCGGCGCCTTCCTCCTGCCGCTGCTCTGCGAGCGGATCCGCGTGCCGGCGGTCGTGGGCGAGATCCTCTTCGGCATGGCGATCTCCGAACAGGCGCTCGGGCTGACGAGCCGCACCGAGTTCACCCGGTTCCTCGCCCAGTTCGGTTTCGCCCTGCTGATGTTCCTGGCCGGGATGGAGATCGATTTCACCCAGATCGGCCGCATGGGCCGCCGGACGCTGGTCGCCGCGGCGTCCGCCGCCGGCGGCACCTTCCTGCTCGCCGGCGGCGCCGTCCTGCTCTTCCACCGCCCGCCGTTCCTCGTGCTGGTCCTCGGCGCGATGAGCCTCGGCCTCGTCCTCGCCACCCTCCGCGGCCTCGACCTCACCCGCCGTCCCCTCGGCCAGCGAATCCTCCTCGTCGGCACGATCGGCGAGTTCCTCACCCTGATCGGCCTGACGATCGGCGACATCGCCGGCGTCCACGGCGTCGGTCTCGATCTCCTCTGGGCCGTCACCAAGCTCGCCCTGGTGTTCCTCCTGGCCTGGGTCTGCCTCGTCGTCCTGCGCAGCCTGCTCTGGTGGTTCCCCGAGACCTTCTCCCGCGTGGTGGCGACCCGGGACGCCTCGGAGATCGGGGTCCGCGCCAGCCTCGCCCTGATGCTCGCCTTCGTCGCCGTCGCCACCCTGCTCGGCGTCGAGGCGATCCTCGGGGCGTTCCTCGCCGGCGCCCTGTTCTCCTTCGTGTTCCGCGAGAAACACGCCGTCGAATCCAAGCTGTCCTCGATCGGCTTCGGTTTCTTCATCCCGATCTTCTTCATCGATGTCGGCATGAGCTTCGACCTCGGCGGCCTGACCGGCGCCGCCGTCTGGAGCGAGATGGGGTTCCTCGCCGTCGCCTCCCTGGTCGCCAAGGTGGCTTCCTGTCTGCTGCTGTGGGCGACCGGACTGCGGTTCCGCGAGTCGGTCGGCGCCGGCGTGCTGCTCGCCGCCCCCCTCACGCTGCTCGTCGCCGAGTCGCGCATCGGCAGCGAAATCGGCCTGATCGATCGCACGACGTCCCTGGCCATCGTCCTGTTCGCCGTCGTGGGCGGCGTGCTGCTCCCGACCCTCTTCCGCTGGCTCGTCGCCGACCGCAACATCCCGCAATCCAAGGGGGAAAACGACCCGGTCGACCTGTTCGACGCCGCCTGAGACCGGCGCCGGCCCACGGCCGTCGCCGCCGGCCGGATCGCCGGCGGCCTCCGCGGCTCGAGGCCCCGGCCCGGCCGGCACGCCGGTGCGTCCCCCGCAGATCGAAGCCGCCCGCCCGCCCGTACGAAGCCGGGTCGGAGGGGCCCTCGCGGAGGGAGGTCAAGCATGCGTCGCATCACCCTGGGCATCCTGGTTCTGGCGCTGGCGAGCGCGCCGGGCGTCGCGTCGGCGATCGGCATCCTGCTGCCGACCGACCGGTCGCTCGGACCGATGGCGATCGAGTCGCACCGGGTCGAGATCTCGATCACGGACCGGGCGGCGGTGACGAAGGTCGACCAGGTGTTCCTCAACCGGACCGACCAGATCCTCGAGGCGACGTACATCTTCCCGCTGCCGGCCGGGTCCTCGGTCTCGCAGTTCGCGCTGTGGATCAACGGGCAGCGCACGGAGGGCGAGGTGCTGGAGCGGGAGGCGGCGGCGCGCATCTACCAGGACATCGTGGCGCGGATCCGCGATCCGGGCCTGATCGAGTACCTGGGGGGCAACCTGTTCAAGGCGCGCGTGTTCCCGATCCCGGCGCGCGGCGAGCAGCGGGTCGAGATCCAGTTCACCTCGGTGCTGTCCTACGAGGCCGGCGTCTATCGCTACCTCTACCCGATGAAGACCTCCGGCCAGTCCGCCAGCACGATGCGGGACTTCACGGTCACCGCCCGCATCGATTCCGCGATCCCGATCCAGAGCATCTACTCGCCGACCCACGAGGTCGACATCGCCCGCCGCGACGACCACCACGCCACGGCCGGCTTCGAGAAGAGCCGCGCCGACCTGGGCCGGGACTTCCTGCTGTACTTCACCGTCTCGCCCGAGGACGTCGGCCTGTCGCTGCTGACCTACCGCCCGGCCCACGAGGACGGGTACTTCATGATGATGATCACCCCCCGCAACGACCTCGAGGACGACGAGGTGATGGGCAAGCACGTGACCTTCGTCCTGGACACCTCCGGCTCGATGTCCGGCGACAAGATGGACAAGGCCAAGGAGGCCCTGCGCTTCTGCCTCGAGCACCTCGGCAGCGACGACCTGTTCAACGTGATCCGCTTCTCCAGCGGCGTCGAGGCGCTGTCCGAGGCGCCGCTCCCCGCCTCGTCGGCCAACGTCCAGAAGGCCAAGGACTTCGTCGCCGACCTGCGCGCCCTCGGCGGCACCGCCATCTCCGACGCCCTCGAAGCCGCCCTCGACCAGCCCGAGGAAGAAGGCGTGCCCCACATCATCGTGTTCCTCACCGACGGCATGCCCACCGTCGGCCAGACCGACACCGACCGCATCATCCGCGACGTCGAGGACTGGAACGAGCGGCGGGCGAGGATCTTCGTCTTCGGCCTCGGCGAGGACGTCAACGCCAACTTCCTCGATGCGATCGCCGCCGCCAACCGCGGCACCAGCGAGTACGCCCGCGGCGGCGAGGAGCTGGAACAGAAACTCTCCGGCTTCTACGGCAAGATCGCGTACCCCGTGATGGCCGACCTCGTGCTCAAGGTCGATGGCGACGCCGACCTGTACGACATCTACCCCCGCGAGACGCCCGACCTGTTCCACGGCAGCCAGCTCCTGCTGATCGGCCGCTACCGGCACGACGGCGACGCCGAGGTGATCCTCGGCGGCAAGGTCGGCGCGCAGACCAAGACCTACTCCTACGAGGTGAACTTCCCGGAGCGCGAGCGGGACAACGAGTTCCTCGCGCACCTCTGGGCCACCCGCAAGGTCGGCTTCCTGCTCGACGAGATCCGCCTGCACGGCGAGAACCGCGAACTGCGCGACGAGGTGATCGCGCTCGGCCGGGAGTACGGCATCGTCACCCCGTACACCTCGTACCTCGTCACCGAGGACGAGCCGGTCGTCGCCGTGCCGAACCGGCTGGGCTGGCGCGACGACGAGCAGGGCCGATGGAACCCGCCCCCCGAGCCCGCGTGGTTCGGGGTCAACGACATCGCCGCCGCCGAGCAGCCGATGGGCGGCGGCGGTTGGAGCAGCCCGGGCACGGCGCCCGCGCCGGCCGCCGCGGCTCCGATCGCTGCGGACTACGAACGCTACCGCGCACTCTCCACCGTCACCCGCTCGGCCGGCCAGACTTCCGGCGAGGCCGCCAGCGGCGATGACGGCCGGCGGATGAGCGAGGAGCTCCGCGGGATGCGCGAGGCCGAGCGCGAGCAGACCGGCGGCCTCACCCGGTACGTCGCCGGCCGCCTGTTCGTCCGCTCCGGCGGCGGCTGGGTCGAGGACGGCGCCGCCGGCGCCCGCGCGACCCTCGAGATCAAGTACCTCTCCCGCGCCTACTTCGACGTCCTCGCCGCCCATCCCGAACTGTCCGCCCTGCTCAGCCTGGGCGAGGACGTCACGCTGCGCGTGGGCGACGACAAGGCCCTGGTGGTCCGCGCCTCGGCCGGCCGCGAAACCGTGCCGGCCGACGAACTGGAGGAGTTCTTCGACGACTGAACGAGGCCCCTCCCGGCCCCACCTCTCCCCTCCCCGGGTTTCCGCGACGCCCCGGGGAGGGGAGAGGAGGGCCGAAAGAAGGTCGAGGGAGTCGCGGAAGTCGAGAGGGTCGTGCGCGGGGGTGGACGAGGCCCCCGGCGGGAGGAGACGATGAAGACCTGGATGCTGGCGGGACTGCTGGCGCTCGCGCTGCCGGCGGCGGCGCGGGCGGTCGAGATCTACGGCGACGGGGGCGACGTCGTGACCTACGTCGCCACGCCGCGCTACCACTACCACTACCACGCGATCGAACCGGTGATCGTCGACACCCACCGCGTGGACGTCTCCGTCGACGTGCGTCCGCCGGCGGACCCGCCCGATCCGTTCGACGACCTCGGGCTGGTCGAGATCGGCGCCGGCTACGGCGGCTTCTACATGCCCTCGCTCCGGGAACCGCTGCTCGACGCCCCCCGCGCGCACCTCGCGCTGATCCTCGACCCCGTCTCCGTCAACCTCGACGTCTCGGTCGCCCGCCGTCTCGAGTGGGGGACGTTCGACCCCGAGCGCGGCTGCTGCCTCCTCGATCGGGGACCGTGCGGTTCGGGCGACCTGGTGCAGACGAGCCTGGGTTTCGCCTGGCGCTGGAACCGCCGCGGCCACCTCCACCCGACCGCCGGCGCGGCGCTCGAGATGGCCTCGCTCTCCCCCGACGCGGGCGACGCCAGCTTCGCCTTCACCGCCGCCGCGTCCGCCGGCCTGATCTTCGAGTATCCCCTGCCCGACGGGGCGCTCGAGGCCGGCCTCGACGCCACCGGCCACGTGCGGCTGGTCGCCCAGGAGGCCTACCCGCTCGCGGACCCGCTGTACCTCACCTTCGGCGGCTACGTCGGCTTCCGGTTCTAGGGCGCCGCCCGGCCTATCGGACCTCGAACCCCGCGCGCGCCAGCTCGCGGCCGTCCGGAGCGCAGACCACGACGTCGTAGCGTCCGGGGTTCGCCTTGCCGGCCTTGGCGAAGGTCGTGTAGCGCTCCTGGGCCGGCACCCGCAACACCAGCCCTTCGCCGGGCGCCGGAGCGCCGCCGGCGGCGACGTACGACACGCGCAGTTCGGTTTCCGCCCGGTCCGGATTGGTGACCCGCAGCAGCGCCCAGACCATCTCCCGCGGCGCGTAGGTCGTCGCCGCCTCCGCGCACCGGCGGTTCTCGATCGCGCGGCACAGTTCCAATGAGGCGATCCCCAGACCCGTGCCCGGCGCGACCGGCGGTGGCGGAGGCGGAGGCGGAGACGGGGGCGTCGCGGCGGGACCCGCCGGTCCGGGCGCCGTCGTCTCCGCGGGCGTCGCGCTCCCGCCCGCGCCGACCTGGAACCGCGCCCGCGCGATCTCCGCCCCGGTGGCGGTCGTCACGACCACGTCGTAGCGGCCGTCCGCCGCCTTGGACGCCTTGGAGAACGTCGTGTAGCGTTCCTGGGCCGGCACGCGGAGCCGGAGTCCCTGGCCCGGCGCCGGCGACAACGCCGCCTCGAGATAGGCGACCCGGATCTCGGTCTCGGCCCGCGTCTCGTTGACGACCCGCAGCAGCGCCCAGACCATCTCGCCGGGGGCGAACTCCCGCTTCTCGCCGACGCACATCCGGTTCTCGATCGCCGTGCAGAGCGCGATCGATTCCACGCCGAGCCCCTCCGCGGCGCCGGTCTCGGTCAGGAACGGCTGGGCCGGCGGCGCGGGCGACGCGGCGTCCGCCGGTGCGGCACCGGCCTCCGCCGG
>JAAZOP010000027.1 GCA_012797735.1 Myxococcales bacterium | reverse complement strand
GAAGACGATCAGCAGGACGAGCTGGACGCCGAGGCCGGCGGCGCCCATCGGGGGGAGTTTCTCGTCGAACAGGTCGCGGAAGACGCGGAAGCGCGTGATGACCAGCCCGAGCCCGGCGACCAGCGCCAGGGCGGTGCCGGCCCAGAGCCCTTCGACGGTGGCGCGGAAGGCGCCACGCCGGCCGCCGGCGAAACGGCCGAGCAGCCACCAGGCCAGACCGATGCCGAGGCCGAGGGCGGCGCAGACGGCGCCGTACAGCGCGGCGGCGTAGGGCAGCGCGCCCCAGGGCCGCGGCGCCGGAATCCGCAACAGGATGTAGGTCATCTCGGCCAGGCCGACGAGCATGCCGGCGGCCAGTCCGGCGGTCGCGCCGGTCCAGAGGTGGCGGCCGGCGCCGAGCAGCGGGCGGGCGGGTGCGTTGCCGTCGGCCGGCGCGGCGGTCGCCGGACCCGGCTCCTCCTCGCCGCGCTCCATCGCCTTGCCGGTGATCTCCACCCGGTAGCCCACGCGGCGGGCGATCCAGAAGATGCCGCCGAACATCGAGATCACGCGGCCGATCAGGTAGCCCAGGAACGACAGCAGCGCCGCCTCGCCGACCGACACGCCGGTCGCGGCGAGCAGGTAGATGAACGCCGCCTCGCGCACCCCCAGTCCCGAGAGCGAGATCGGCAGCACGGTGGCGGTGATCACGAGCGGACCGACGAACAGCATGTCGGTGAGCGAGATCGGGGCGCCGATGGCGTAGCCGGTGCAGACGAAGATGCCGATCGAGAACAGGTGGACCGGGAACCCGATCGCGACCGCCCGCACCAGCTTGTCGCGATGCGCCTCGTAGGTCGTGACGGCGGCCGCGGCGTTCTCCACCTTGCGGCCGAGCGCCGTGCCGGGGCGGAAGAACAGGCCGAGCAGCCGCTGGATCAGCGACGGCTTGACGAGCAGCACGAGCGACAGCAGCACCGGAATCGAGTAGAGGGCGCCGACGGCGGCGAGGGTCGAGGCGGGCAGGACCGCGAGTCCCCAGGGCAGCGTGACGAGGACGAGCACGGAGAGCACGAAGAACCCGATCACCTTCTCGACCAGGATCACCGAGACCGCGGGGGCGATCTTCCGCGAGTGCCGGGCGATGTCGTACATGCGGTAACCGTCGAGGCCGACGGTCGAGGGGGTGAAGGTGCCGATGAAGCGGCCGATCATGAAGGTGCCGATCAGGTGCCGGAGCGGCACGTGCATGTCCTGGCCGTCGAGCAGCAGTTTCCAGCGCAGGAGCGTGCAGGCCATCGCGGCGAGCTGGGCCAGGAAGCCCAGGGCGACCCAGCCCCAGTCGAGATCGGCGAGGCGTTCCCGCAACTGGCCCCACTCGGCCTGCTGCCCGATCTTCCACAGCACGTAGGCCAGGATACCGAGCGAGACGACGAGCTTCGCGACGAAGCCGGCGGCCTTCCGGAGCGACCGGCTCGCCGGAGGCGCGCCCCCCGACTCGGCCGGCGTCGCGGAGTCCGGCGCTCCGGCCGGGGACTCCGCCGCGGATCCCGGGGCTCTGGCCGCGGCCTCGCGACCTGCGTCCGCCGGTCGATCTTCCTTCCCCTCCGGGGCTTCTGTGTCGCGCACGTCGGTTCGTCCTCGCGTTTCAACCCCCCGCGGGTCGTGGTTCATCCCGGGCGTCGAGCGGAATGGGCGCGGCCTGCTACCCGGGCGGCCGCGGAAGGCCCATCCGGGCCAGGACGGTCGGAGCGATCTGGACGATCGAGGAGCGGTCGAGCGTGCGCGGTTCGATCCCCTCGCCGACGGCGGCGAAGATGCCGTCGGGACGGTGGAAGCCGTTCGGGGCGGCGCCGAGGTCCATGAGCAGTTCGGTGGCGCCGAGCAGCGGGCGCGGGACGACGGCGTAGTTGCGGCAGCAGAAGACGAGGTCGGGGGCGGTCCACAGCAGGGGGCCCTCGTACAGCTCCTCCCGGTCCCAGACGCGGTCGCAGAGCGGTCCGCCGTCGGGGTGGCGGAGTTCGGTCAGGTCGCGACGGAGTCGTTCGCGCAGGGCGGCGTACTCGCCGTCGGAACCGACGGCGCCGGGGCCGCGGCGGCGGATGAACAGGCCGTGGCACGGGATCGAGGCGTAGAACACCGGGGTTCGTTCGAAGTCGAGCGACGTTTCCAGGTCGGAGAGGAACGACGAGCGGCCGCGGCGGATCCGGTGGCGCAGCCGGCGCTGGATCGGCTTGGGGACCAGGGCGCGCACCGCCCGGGACTCGCCGGCCTTCCAGGCGCGGTAGAAGGCGCGCTTCTTCCAGGCCACGTCGCGTCGAATCGCGAGCAGCCCCTCCCGTTCGAGCCACCAGTTGGCGTTGAAGTAGGCGTCGTTGCCCACGAACCCGTGGTCGCTCATCAACAGGAGGTCGTAGCCGCGTTCGGTGCGCGCGAGCAGTTCGCCGAGGAAGTCGTCGATGAGGCGCAGGATCTCGGCGTAGCGGGCGCGGACGCGGGGAGCGAGCGGGGCGTGGAACAGGGGATCGCGGGGGTCGAGGTACTTCCAGAACAGGTGACCGACCCGATCGGTGGCCTCGAGCACCAGCATCTGGAAATCGCAGGGGCGGGTGGCCAGGAGGTGCAGGAACAGTTCGATCCGGCGTCGCGTCGCGTGCTCGACGTCGTCGAGGAAGATCTTGGCGTCTTCCCAGAACTCGGCGTCGTACTTCGGGATATCGACGTCGAGGACGTAGTCGGGGAACAGGCGGAAGATCTCGGCCTTGAGTTCCGTCGGGTGCGTGAACTCGACGTCGGGTCCCGGGGTCATCATGCCGGAGATCATGTAGCCGTCGACCGGGTCGGGCGGGTACAGGACGGGGACGTTGAGGTAGCCGCAGGTGCGGTGCTGGCGGTGGAGCACCTGCCAGAGCTTGAGGCCCTTCATCTGCTGGAGCGAGACGAGCCGGCGTTCGGGATCGGCGTGGGGGGTGGCGCGGAAGTCGAAGATGCCGTGGCGCCCGGGGCCGACGCCGGTCTGGCTCGAGGACCAGGCGGGGGGGGTGGTGGGGGGAACGGTCGATTCGAGGACGCCGTGGGCGCCGCGTTCGAGGATGCGTCCGAGGTTCGGCAGTTCGCCCCGCGCGACCGCGGGGCGGAGCTGGTCCCAGGTGGCGCCGTCGAGACCGAGGAGGATGATCCGGCGTGGGTTCGTCACGGGGCGGAGAGTCGCGGCAGGCGGGGGTGGGAGTCAAGTATCCGGCGGTGGACGACGGAGGGGGTTGACGCCGCAGGCGGGGCCTGACTAGCGTGGCCGGTGCTGCTCGGGCAGCGCAGGCGAGGAGGTACGAGATGGCGCGATCGCTGGTGGCGGACCGGATGGCATTCCTGGGCACGGAGAACGCATTCAAGATCGGCGTGGACATCCGGCGGTGCGAGGAAGCCGGGATGAAGCCGATCAAGCTCAATCTCGGCGAGCCGGATTTCAGTTCGGCGGCGCCGATCAACGAGCGGGCCAAGCGCGAGATCGATGCGAACAACTCGCACTACTGCGACCCGCAGGGGTTGCCGGCGTTCCGCGCGACGATCGCGCGGCAGGTTTCGCAGACGCGCGGCATCCCGGTCTCGCCGGAGCAGGTGGTGGTGACCCCCGGGGCCAAGCCGCCGATCTTCTACACGATGACGACGTACGTGAATCCGGGCGAGGAGGTGATCTACCCGAGCCCCGGGTTCCCGATCTACGAGTCGTGCGTGACGTTCTGCCAGGCGACGCCCAGGCCGCTGCACCTCGAGGAATCCCGCGGTTTCCGGTTCACGGCCAAGGAGATCGAGGCGTTGATCACGCCGCGGACCAAGGTGATCATCCTCAACACGCCGTCGAACCCGACGGGGGGCGTGCTGACCGAGCAGGACCTCCAAGAGATCGCCGAGGTGATCCGCGCGAAGTGCGACGACAAGGTGCGGATCTACTCGGACGAGGTCTACGAGTACATCGTCTTCGGCGGCCTGAAGCATCAATCGATCGCCTCGCTGCCCGGGATGCGCGAACGGACGATCATCGTCTCGGGGCACAGCAAGACCTACGCCATGACCGGCTGGCGGCTCGGCTACGCCGTGCTGCCCACGCCGGAGGAGGCGCAGATCTTCAAGACGTTGAACGTCAACATCATCTCCTGCACGCCGCCGTTCATCCAGGCGGCGGGCCAGGAGGCGATCGAGAACCCGGCGCTGGTGCCGATCGTCCAGGGGATGGTGCGGCAGTTCGAACAGCGGGCGGAGTACGTGGTCCGGGCGCTGAACGAGATTCCCGGCGTGACCTGCGCGCAGCCCAAGGGGGCGTTCTACGTCTTCCCGAACATCGGCGGGATGATCGAGAAGCTCGGCGTGCTCGAGGCCTACGCCTCCCTCCCCAAGGACAAGCAGGAGAAGACGAGCCCCTCGACGATGTTCCAGCTCTTCGCCCTCTACCGGCACGGGGTGGCGACGATGGACCGCAACTCGTTTGGCAAGATCGGGGCCGAGGGGCGGCACTTCCTGCGGCTGTCGACCGCCACCGACCTCGAGTCGCTCAAGGAAGGAGTCAAGCGGCTGGCGGCCGCGGGTGCGGACCGCGCGGGCTTCGCCGACTACTTCCGGCGCGGCGAGCATCTCGGCTGGTAGCCCGGGGGGCCCGGCGGCGCGCGATCGATGGCGCTCCGCCGCGGTCCGGCGACCCCGCCGTCGGGTCGGCAGCGGGCCGGTCCTGTGGCGTTCCCGGTCGCCGCAGGTTGCTTGCGCGGCGGGGAAACCGGGTTATGATGGACGCGGGTCGGGATCGGGGGGAGCGGCAGGCCGAGGATGTTGCCCGGGTTCATCATCGAAGAGATCCTCAAGCGGGAGCGCGAGCGGGCCCGTCGGGAGGAGCGTCCCCGCGTCGAACTGCCGCTGGAGGTGCCTCCCCCGCCGCAGCGTCCGAGCAACCCGCCGCCGGAGGATCCCGACCACGACGGCGACCGCGACGAGGCGATCGTCACGCTCGAGTTCGACTGACGTCGGCGGGGACTACTCGCAGGCCGAGGAGTAGGCCGGGCAGCAGCCCTCGCAGTCGGCGGGGCTGCAGTGGTAGCTGACCCAGACCCCGCCGCGGCAGACCTGCGAGACCCAGCCGCCGCAGACGCGCGTGTCCCAGGCGCAACGCCAGGTGTTGTACGCCTCGGAGCACGGATCGTTGTTGGTGCCGGTACCCATGTGGGTCGGCACGGGGCATCCGCTCCAGGAGCCCCAGGTGCAGGAGGCAGTGCAGGTCCGCGATTCCCGGGACGAGCCGCACGAGCAGTCGCGGTACTCGACGGCGCCCGGGGAGCAGATGCCCGAGGGGCAACCGCTCCAGGAGCCCCAGTTGCAGGAGGAGTTGCAGGTGCGGGACTCGGAGCCGCCGCAGGCGCAGGGACGGGACTCGGTGGCGCCCGGGGTGCAGGTGCCGGAGGGGCAACCGCTCCAGGAGCCCCAGTCGCAGGAGGAGTTGCAGGTGCGGGACTCGGAGCCGCCGCAGGTGCAGGGACGGGACTCGGTGGCGCCCGGGGAGCAGATCCCGGAGGGGCAACCGCTCCAGGAGCCCCAGGTGCACAGCGGGGAGCAGGTGCGGGACTCGGAGCCGCCGCAGGCGCAGGTGCGAGAGTCGGTGGCGCCGGCCGAGCATTCGCCTTCTCCGAGGCAGTCGCTCCAGGCGCCCCACGTTCCGCCGGCGAGGCAGGTGCGGGAGATCGTGCCGCAGCGCAGGCCGCACGGGACGTTCTCGATATCGCCCGGCGTGCATGGACCGGTCGTCTCGGGCAGCGACGCGTCGTCGGGTGTGGCGCCGTCGTCGGGCGCGTCGGCATCCGCGTCGGTCACCACCGGCGGCGTGCAGACGCATTCGTCGCCGTGGCACTCGCCGTAGTCCGCGCCGGCCGTCACGCACCAGGCGTTGCACGCGACGGCGTTGCAGGTGGGGCCTCCGTCCTCCCGGCCGCCGCACACGCAGCCGTCGTGCGAGCAGACGCCGGTCGGGAAGCCCTGATCGTGGCACCAGTCGAGGCAGGCCGAGTCGTCGCAGGTGGCCCCGTCGCCCCAGAGGGTGGTGGTTTCCGCGCAGCCCGCGGCGAGCGCGGCGGCGAGGCACGCGGCGCATCGCACGGTTCCCGGGCCAAGGATCCCAATTCGAGTATCAAACATTGCAGATGAAGTTTACGCCGCTGCCGGCCGGGCGCCAAGCCCCGGGAAGGCAGGGCGCAGGTCTCCGGCCCGGCCTCCTCGGGTTGCCGGTTGCTGGAAGGCATGGGGCCGCGTAAACTGGATGCTCGTGCGCCCGGACGATCGGGAGAAGGAGGGTTCCGAGGTGATGCGCTGGACGGGATGGACTTGCCTGGTGGCGCTCCTGTGCGCCGGCTGCGGCGGCGGGGGCGGTTCGACGACGGACACCGGCGGTGAGACCGCCGATGTCCCGGAGGATCTCGGGGACGTCCCGCCGGAGGGGGGGCCGGACGTCGTCGATGGCGACGTGGAGGACGTCGAGGGCGGCGCGGACGTCGAGGCGGACGGTGGGGCGGATACCGGGGACGTTCCGGAGGACGGGGCGGCCGACCTGCCCGAGGCGAGCAAGCGGTCGGTGCTGACGCCGACGTCCGGTGGTGGCACGGCCCGCGGGGGCAGCTACGGGCTGACGTTGACGATCGGAACGCCGCAGCCGATGGGCCGCGGGTCGAGCGCGGGCTACCGCGGGACGCTCGGGCCGGGCGCCGTGCTCGGCCAGTAGGAAGGGAGGATCGCGATGCGACGGGCAGTCTGGACGGAGGTTCTGGTGATCCTGGTCGCCGCCGCTCCGGCGCGCGCGGACGCGCCGGCGTACCTCCCGGTGCAGGGGGTGCTGACCAACCTGGCGGACGGCACGCCGGTGGAGGGCGACCTGATGATGCGGTTCGCCCTGTACACCTCGGAGATCGGCGGCACCGAGCTGTGGAACGAGACGCAGTGGGTGCTGGTCGAGGAAGGCCTGTTCACGGTCTACCTCGG
>JAAZOP010000302.1 GCA_012797735.1 Myxococcales bacterium | reverse complement strand
TCTCGAAGTAGTCGCGGTAGCGGTCGGCGCCGAACAACTCTCGCGCCCGCTCCACCAGCCGGTCCCCCGCCGTGACGACGAAGAAGCCGACGACGTCGCCGCCCTCGGCCGCCGTGCGGAAGAAGTCCGACAGGCAGCGGTGCGGCGGCGCCGCCTGCCGCGGGAAGGCGAAGCGGTACTCCGCGCCGTCGTGCTCCACGACCAGCGCGTCGCCGTCCGCGCAGGCCCGGAACCAGCCGTAGGCCGCGCGCGGCGCCAGCAGCCCCTCGTCCGTCGCCTGCCGGACGAGCGCCTCGTACTTCGGCCGGACGGTCGTGCGGAGCAGTTCCTCGTACGCCTCCGCGGACCGCGGGCCGCGCCGGTAGCCCCAGCGGGCGCGGAACAGGGCCGGCTCGTTGAGGTACGGCAGGACGGCGCGCGGGTCGATGTCCGTCACGTGCCGGCGGCCGAAGAACGGAGGGCGGGGGACCGGGTGGTCGTGCGCGATCCCGGCGGCGCGCGGCTCCGCCCGGTCGCCGTTCGCCGCGACCTCGCTCCACTCGGTCGAACGCAGCGTCCCGGCCTCCAGCTCGCGCAGCGCGCGCAGGCCGGCGAACGCGTCGGCGCAGTAGACCACCGGCGCGTCGTAGAGCGGCGCGCAGTCCCGCGCGACGAACTTCGGGGTGAGCGCGGCGCCGCCGAGGAGCACCGGCACGCGGAGCCCCGCCGCGCGGAACGCGGTCAGGTCGTCGCGCATCACGAGCGCGGACTGGACGAGCAGGCCGGACAGGCCGATCGCGTCCACCGTCTCCGCCCGCGCCCGGGCCACGATCTCCGCCGCGGGCACCTTGGTCCCGATGTTGATCACCCGGTAGCCGTTGTTGCGCAGGAGGATCTCGACGAGGTTCTTGCCGATGTCGTGCACGTCACCCTGGACCGTCGCCAGCAGCACGCGCCGCCCGCCGTCGCCCCCGGCGCCTTCGAGATGCGGGCGCAGCCGGTCGACCGCCCGCTTCATCACCTCCGCCGACTGCAGCACGAACGGCAGCAGCAACTCGCCGCGGGCGAACATCTCGCCCACCCGGCGCATCGCCGGCAGGAGCACGTCGTTCAGGATCGAGAGCGCCGGGCGGCGCCGCAGCAGGACCGCCAGCGCATCCTCCAGGCCGTCGGCGTCGCCCCGCACCACCTGCTCGGCCAGCCGCTCCTCGGGCGGACCGGCGTCGCCGTCCGCCTCCCGTCCCGGCTCCGCCCCGCCCGCGACCGCGGTGAAGTGCTCGAGGAACGCCGCCAGCGGCGTGCGGCCGTCGCCGGGCGCCCGGTCGTACAGCAGGTCCAGGCAGGCCCGCCGGTCGGCCTCCGGGATCGCGGCGTACGGCAGCACCTTGCCGGCATCGATGATCGCGGCGTCCAGGCCCGCCGCCAGCGCTTCGTGGAGGAAGACCGAGTTGAGGACGCGGCGCGCCCGCGGGGCGAAGCCGAACGAGACGTTGCTCACGCCCAGGATCGTCCCCGCGCCGGGCAGTTCGGCCTTGATCCGCCGGATCGCCTCCAGCGTTTCCACCGCCGACCGGCGCAGCTTCTCGTCCCCCGCGCCGAGGGTGAAGGTCAGCGGATCGAAGAGCAGGTCGCCGGGGCGCAGGCCGTGGCGTTCCACCGCCCGGTCGTGGAGGCGGCGGGCCACCGCCAGCTTCTCGCCGGCCGTCGCCGCCATCCCGCGCGCGTCGATCGTCAACGCCACCACCGCGGCGCCGAAACGCTTCGCCAGCGCGCAGACGCGGTCGAGCTTGGCGCCGCCGTCCTCCAGGTTCACCGAGTTGATCAGGCACCGGCCGGGATGCAGCCGCAGGGCCGCCTCGAGCGCCGCGGGGTTGGTCGAGTCCAGCACGGTCGGAATGCGGAGCGAGGCGGCGAAGCGCCGGGTCATCGCCGTCAGGTCGGCCGTCTCGTCCCGGCCGGCGTAGGCCACGCAGAGGTCCGCGGCGTGCGCCCCGTCCTGCTCCTGCTCCTGCGCCACCCGCAGCGCGCCCTCCAGGTCGTCCGCCAGCAGGCGCTCGCGGAACCGCTTCGATCCGTTCGCATTGGCACGCTCGCCGATCAGCAGCGGCGGCGGGTCCTGCCGGAGGGCGACCGCGTGGTACGCGCTCGCCAGCGCCGGCGCCGCCGGCAGC
>JAAZOP010000301.1 GCA_012797735.1 Myxococcales bacterium | reverse complement strand
TGGGGGATCCCGACCCGCAGCAGGTCGGGGCCGGGGCCGAGCGGCGGGTCGTCGCCGAGCGGGTCGAGGCCGACCGGCAGCACGCGCAGGTAGCGCACGTCGAGGCCGGCGCGGTGGTACGCGGCGCCGCCGTTCCAGGAGCGTTCGACGGCCAGCGCCGCGCGGGCGCCGGCGGCGAGCCACAGCCGATCGGTTGGCCCGCCGGCCGCGAGCCCCTCGTCGTGCCGGCCCGCCGCGACGATCCAGGGACGCAGGTCGAGGCCCGGGACGAGCGGGGGGGCGAGTTCGAGCGACTGTCGCCAGGAGAAGGCGAGCGCACCTTCGTCCGCCGGGCCGGCGGGCTCCGCGGCGGCCGGCGCCTCGCCGAACAGTCCGGCGAGCGGCCGCCAGGCGGCGAGCCGGACCGCGCCGGGGAGGCGGAGCGTGTCGTCGAGCCACCCCGGGGTCCAGGCGAGCGTGGCGCGCGGGAGGGCCGTCACGACGCCGCCGACCGTCTCCTCGACGACGGGCTGCCACGTGCCGATGCCGGCGGTGGCGACCCAGAAGTCGCCGCCGAGCAGCACGAAGCGGTCCGCGCGGACGGACGGGACGCGGGTCCCGGCCGCCGCCAGGCCGGAGGTCTCCACCGTGCCGCCGGGCGAGAAGCCCGGCTGGGCCAACAGGCCGCGGCTGACGAAGCCGCCGCGCGGCCCGGCCGGCACGAGCAGGTCGGTCTGGACGAACAGCCGCGGCTCGCCGGCGAGCCGCGCGGCGCCGGCGTCCACGCGACCGCGGTCGGTCGACCAGCCCGCGGCGAGATCGACATCGTCGAGCGGGAAACCGGTGACGGCGAGGTCGAAGTCGCCCAGGTCGCCGGCGGGGAGGCCAGCGGCGAGGCGCAGGAACGGGCCGCGTTCCCGGCGGGAGCCGAGTTCCGGGGGCAGCAGGCCCGGCGCGCGCCCGAAGCGCAGCAGGGCCCACGGCGTCCAGAGCACCGGGACGTCGAACAGGCGCAGCGTCGCATCCTCGACCTCGACGTCGCCGTCCCGGCCGGCGCAGGCGCGGGCGAAGGTCACCCGCCAGCCGGCCCGTTCCAGCGGACAACGGGAGAAGACCCCGTCCCGCACATCGAGGCCCTGGGGGTCGAGCGTGGCGGACGCGCCGGCGGCGCTCCAGGAGGACGGTTCGGGCCGTTCGAGCCGCAGGCGGGCGTCGTGGAGCCGGACCCGCCACGGCCGCGTTCGCAGGTCGGCGGAGGCGGCGGAGACGGCGAGCGGTCCGGCCGTGACCCGCACGTCCTCCGCGTGGAGTTCGCCGCCGGCGAGATCGAGCGTCAGGCGTTCGGCGGCGAGCCGACCTTCGGCGGGGAGCGGCGGAAGCGGCGGGGCCGGCGGGGCGGCCTCGGCCGGCTGGGAAGCGGCGGAACGCGCCAGGCAGAGGAGGATCGGCGTCAGGCCCGCGACCGGCAGGAGAGGCGCGCGGCGGTGGAGGCGCGCGAGGCCGGGGAGGGCCGGACAAGACGGCGCGGCGCCGGGAGCGGGCGGACGTTCCACGCGGGGGATTCTACTGCGACGGGGTCGGCGACGGGGCCGGCGCCGGCGACGGGGTGGCGGCGGGGGCCGAGACGGGTCCCTCGGTCGCGCCCGCGGCGCCGCCGGTCGTGCCGCTCGCGGTGACGGTCGAGACGGCCCTGCGGCGGGCGCACCTGCCGGCGCTGGA
>JAAZOP010000300.1 GCA_012797735.1 Myxococcales bacterium | reverse complement strand
CCTCGGCCTCCCGCCGCCACGCGGCCAGGTCGTCCTCGCGGACCCAACGCGCGCCTGAAGCGACGGCCGAGGCCCCCCCCTCTTCGGCCAGCTCGGCGTCCGGCGCGGCGCGGCTCCGTCGGCCGCAGGCGCCTGCCAGCAGACCGGCGAGCGCCAGGACGGCGAACAGGCGCCCGGCCGGTCGGGCCGCGAGACGGCGGGCGAACCGCGACATCGTACGGACGGTAGCACGACCGGCCGGTCCGATGGGAGCCCGCGCCGCCGGGGATCAGCCGGCGCCCTTCACGATCGGCAGGACCTGCTTGAACCGCGGATGCCGCCCCTCGCGCATCCACTCGTAGACGATCGCCTCCCACGTCGAGAGCACCGCCCCGGCCCGCTCGAGACGCCGCAGCGCGGTGGCGTGATCGAGGGGACGGCGGGAGCCGAGGCAATCGACGGGAAGGACGACGCGCAGGCCCTGCGCCAGGGCGGCCAGCGCCGTCTGCGCGATGCAGATGTGCGTCTCCGTGCCGGCGAGGTACAGCGTGCGGCGGCCGGAACGTTCGACCGCCTCGGCGAACCGAGGTTCGCCGAAACAGCCGAACGAGATCTTCGGGATCGGCTCGAGCCCCTCCAGTTCGCTTCGCAACTCGGCCAGCGTCGGGCCGAACGCCCGCGGGTGATGTTCGGTCCACACGAACGGCGCTTCGAGGATCCGGGCGGCGCGCACGAAGCGCGCGATCCGGTCGAGCACGACGGGACCGTCGGCGACCGTGGGGAAGTGGTTGGCCTGGACGTCGATCAAGGCCACCAGGGCGTCGTCGAGGTCCAGCAGTCCGGTGGTGCCGTTCATTGCAGGCTCTCCCCGCCGAGGCATCCCGGCGGGCGCCCGCGGCGCGGGCAACATAGCGCGGCCGGGCGCCGCAACCAAGGGCCGGTCCCGCCCGCGGCCTTCGACCTCGCCGGACGACGACCGGCGGTCAGTACAGGTTGCCGGCCGGCGGCGCGAACTCCTCGGGCCGGGCGGGGCCTTCGAGCGGCAGGGCGAGGCGGAAGACCGTGCCGTCCGCCTCCGAGGTCGTGAAATCGACGCGGCCGCCGAGATGGGTCTCGCCGAGCAGCTTCATGGCCCAGGTGCACTGGCCGCGGCCGAGACCCTCCTTGGTGGTGAAGTAGCGCTGGAACACGCGCGGGACGACCGCGGCCGGGATGACGCCGGCGTTCCAGACGGAGAAGGTGACCGTCCCGCCCTCGACCGACACGTCCAGGCGCACCTCCCCGCCCCGCGGCGTGGCCTCCAGAGCGTTCACGAGCATGTTCGAGAGGACCCGCTGGAGGAGGACCGGTTCCGTGCGCAGATCGACGCGCGGCGGCATCGCCGGCAGGTTCACATGCCGGTCGCGCGCCGCCGGGGGGTGGGCGACGGCGTCCGTGAGCTCGGCGACGACGCGGTCGAGCCGCACCGGAGCGCCGCGCCGGCGCGGCAGCCCGTCCCCCTCGACGGACAGCGCCTGGTGGACTTCGATCTCCCGCGCGAGGCGCCAGGCGAGCGTCCGGACCTCGCGGGCCAGCGCCGCCTGGGCCGGCGGCCGGTCGATCTCGAGCTCCTCGACGGCGCCGAGCAGCGCGGCGAGGGCGTTGCGCAGGTCGTGGAGGAAGGCGCGCTCGAGCGCCGCGCGCCGCCGGTCCGTCGTGACGTCCTCGAGGAACAGCAGCAGCAGCGGCGAGCCCTCGACGAGGATCGGGGCCGCGCGCGCGCGCAGGCACAGGTCCTGCCGCCGCCCGTCACGCTCGACGGTCAGCACGCAATCGCGCTCCGCCGGCTCGCGCGCCTCGCCGGCGGCCAGCAGGGCGATCGCGGCGCCGCAGGAAACGCACGCCGGGCCGGTGCCGCAGCCGCCGGGATGGTCGTGCGAGTGCACGCACCCGATCGCCTCGCCGGGACGCAGGCCGAGCACCGCGGCGGGGTCGGCGACCCCGAGCCGCGCGAGATAGGCGCGGTTGACGGCGAGCACCTGCCGTTGGGCGTTGAGCACCGCAACCAGACCCCCGGCGGCGGCGAGGACGACCTGGATCGCCGGCTCGGCCGCGACCCGCTCGATCAGCCGCCGCAGTTCCTCCTCGGACATGCGCAGCGCCGGCAGGAAATGGGTCTCCGGGGACGTGGACGACGAGGATGCGTATGACATGGAACCCCCCTTCGCCGCCCGGCTACCGCAGAACCCGGCCGGTCAGGGCATCGACGACGACCGTCGTGCCGCGCCCGTCATCGTACTCCCAGGCCGGAACCGCGGGCCCGCGGCCGGGACCGGCGGTGCCGAGGACCGGACGTGCGGCGCGCAGCCGCAACTCGCCCTTGACCCGCGCGGCGATCTCGCCCGCCGCGGCCCGCAACGCCGCGGCCGCGTCGAGCAGCAGGGCGGCGCCGGCGACCGAGGCCGGGGCGTCGGAACGCTCGGGCCACCACGACGACCACGCCACCGCGCCGGAAGGTCCGACCAGGACCGCCAAGTGGTCGGCCATGCCGTT
>JAAZOP010000299.1 GCA_012797735.1 Myxococcales bacterium | reverse complement strand
GCGGCGCGGCCTTGGCCGAGCGCTCCACCGAAGGCGGCGAGGGCGATGGCGGGGGCGGCCGCGAGCGCGACCAGGCCCTTGTTGAGCGACTCGCCGGCGGCCTGCGCGGCGCCCTCGGCGGCGGCCGCCGCCTCCGGCGCGCCTTCCGGCTGCGCCAGCGCGACGCTCGCCGCGCCGAACACCAGACCCGCGACCAGCAGCAGACCCAAGTACTTCTTCATCGGACACCTCCTCGCGAAGCCTCAGTGCGCTCCGTGCTCCTCGGCTTCCTCCCCGGCCACCGCCAGGCTGATGTAGACCATCGACAACAAGCAGAACACTGCCGTCTGCACCACGATCACCAGGACGCCGAGCACCATCGGCGGCAACGGAACCAGGATCGGCACCAGCGGCACCAGGGTGGTGAAGATCCCGACCACGGTGTGGTCGGCGTACATGTTCCCGAGCAGCCGCATCGAGAGCGAAACCATCCGGGCCAGGTGCCCGATCAGTTCAATCACGAACATCAGGATCGGCAGCAGCGTGAGGAAGTGGATCGGCTTGTGCAGCGGGCCCAAGAACTCCTTGAGGTAGCCGATCCCGTGGCGCTTGAAGCCGTAGAACTCGCTGGTCAGCACGACGATCACGGCGCAGGCGAGCGTGGTGTTGAGGTTGGAGGTGGGTGGGACGAGGCCGGGGATGAGGCCCATCGCGTTCGAGAACAGGATGAAGAAGGCGCACGTGCCGATGAGGGGCAGGAAGGCGCGGGCCTCCCGGGGGCCCATCATCGATTCCATCTGGCCCAGCACCATCTCGGTCAGCAGTTCGGCGAACGTCCGCGGCGTCAGCCGGGCCTCCGGGATCAGCGCCTTCTTCGCGTCGCGGACCTTGTTCCAGACCAGCAGCCCGAAGACGAACAGGATCAGCAGCACGAGGAGCGCGCCAAACACGTGCTGAAGGTCGAGCGGCTGGTGGGCGACGTACGAACGGCCCAGGCGGCCCTCGAAGAACGCGACCAGGGCGTCGTAGTTCGGCAGAAAGGCGAACCAGCTCTGGTGCTCAGGCATCCGAGCCTCCCTCGGCGCGCTCCCGTGCCGGCAGGAGCGCGGCCCCGAGCAGACCGGCGACGAGGGCGGAGTAGCCGAGCGCGAGGGCCGCCGGGTCCAGGCCGGCGCGGCGAATGAGGACCCAGACCGCACCGATCAGCACGCCGAACTTCAGCACGAACAGGACGGCGAGCAGCGCCTTGCGGCGGCCGCTGCGGACGGGGCGGGCGCCCAGCAACCGGGCGCCGAGCCAGCGCAGCCCGAGCCAGTTGAGGACGGCGAGGGTGCCGCCGAGGCTCGTGGCCAGGGCCTCGCGCCCCGCGCCCCACAGGAGGACGGCGAGCGCGGTGAACGCGAGCGCGGCGCCCACGACCACGAGGTCATAGACCAGCGTTCCGGTCTCCCTTGCCGCCATCGTCGTTCCGGTCCGCATCCCTCAAGTACCGCCGCGAAACCCTCACGATCGCCATCCCCGCCGCGACGATCCCGAACGCCATTCCGACCCATTGGAGCACCGGCCGCGTCCCGAGCAGCCCGTCGAGCCAGCCGCCGCCGAAGTATCCGATCGCGATGGCGGCTGCCATCTCCAGGCCGACCGAGCCGACGTCCATGGCTTCATGCCACGGACTGCGCGCCCGACGCCCGCTCGCCACTTCCGCTCCCCGGCGGGCCAGGCCCGCGCCCGAACCTCGACCCTCGCTCCGGCGCGACCGCCTGCCCCCTCGACCCGCCCCCACGGGATCGAGCGGCAGTTACCACGCGCCGGGACTTCGGGTCAAGGCGCGGCGGCCGGCTCGCGGTCAGCGCGCGGTCGGCTCGCCGGCGCCCGGGCGGGACCTACAGGCGCACGCCGAGCGAGACGTCGGGGATGGGGTCGTCGAGCCAGAACCGGGCGGCGAGTTCGAGGGCGACGCAGGCGGTCGGGTCGCCCAGCGACAGGCCGAAGCGCAACGCTGCAGGACGTCCTGCGGCGAGGTCGAACTCGGCCCCAAGCAGCAGCGAGGCGCGCGACCCGGGCGCACCCAGCCGCAGGTCGCCGCCCAGGCCGTGCCGCACGACGCGCGCCGGACCGGCCGCCTCGGCCAGCCGCCGCTCCCACGGCAGGAACAGCCCGGCG
>JAAZOP010000298.1 GCA_012797735.1 Myxococcales bacterium | reverse complement strand
TGCAGCCGCGCGGCGACCTCGTCGTCGGGATGCTTGGCCGCGACGACGATCACCTTCGTCTCGGGGTCTTCGGCGAGCAGCCGGGCGCCGAACTCGGTCATCCGGCCGCCGACGGCGGCGGACAGGTCGCGGCCGCCGGTGCCGATCGCCTGCGAGATCCCCTCGCCGGCGGCGGCGACGAGGCACGCGATCTCCTGGATGCCGGTGCCGGAGGCGCCGACGATGCCGACGGCGCCGCGCGGCACGCGGTTGGCGAAGCCGAGGCCGGTGCCGGCGACGATCGCGGTGCCGCAATCGGGGCCCATCACCAGGAGGCCCAGCTCGGCCGCGCGGCGCTTGAGCGCGACCTCGTCCTCCAGCGGCACGTTGTCGGAGAACAGGAAGACGTGGCGGCCGGCGTCGAGCGCCTGGTGGGCGAGGTACGCGGCGTAAGGGCCGGGGACGGCGATCGAGACCAGGTTGAGCGACGCGCGCTCGGCGATCGCCTCGCGGACGGACCCGGGGCGGACGCGGGCGGCGGCGCCGGTCGCGGCGGGCGCCTGCCGGAGCAGTTCGAGCGCCTCGCGTTCGGCGGCGTCGAGCTGCTCGGCCGTCGCGGCGCGCAGGGCGACGACGATGTCCATCGGGCCTGCGCCGGCGAAGCGTTCGGGCGGGAAGCCGGCGTCCTCGAGCAGCCGGCGGTTCATCTCGGTCGCCATCAGGACGACGGCCTCGGCCAGGCCGGGGAGGGCGGCGACGCGGCGTCCGATGCGCATCAGGAACGCCGAGTCGCGGTAGCTGTTCCTGCGGACCAGGATCCGTTCGGCCATGCCTCGCCTCCGTCCGGCCCTTCCCGGGGCTCCGGCGTCGAGAGACCCGAGCCTAGCGGTGTCGCCGGGATCGTGCAACCGGCCCGGGTCGGGTGGCGGGCGGGCGAACCCGGCACGATGACGGTGGATTCCTCGGCGGGGTCGCGGTAAGGTAAGAACCTCGGCCGGACGGACAATGATCGGCAGGGCCGCTGGAAGGAGGGCCACGAATGCGAAGATACACGGTTGCACGAAGCGGAATCGTCCCCTGCGCGCTGCTGCTGGCGGCGCTGGCGATCGGCGCGGCGGCGCCCGCCCGGGCCTCCGACATCGGTTCCGGCCGTCCGTTCGGCCTGGGGATCATCCTGGGCGACCCGACGGGGATTTCCGGGAAGTGGTACATCAACTCCGAGAATGCGATCGATTTCGCGGTGGGGGCCGGCTGGATGGGCGGGCACTCGCTGCACATCCACGCGGACTACCTGTTCCACTTCATGCTGGTGAACCATTCGGCGTTCGACCTGCCGCTGTACATCGGGGTGGGACCGGTGTTCGCGTTCTGGTACGGGGATCGTCACGATCCCTACTGGGGTTCGCGGGACTACTGGGGCGACGAGCGGTTCGGGCTCGGCGTCCGGGTCCCGTTCGGCATCTCGTTCCAGTTCAACGCGGTGCCGCTGGATCTGTTCCTCGAGGTCGCCCCGGCGATTGCACTGTTGCCGGGGGTCGGCTTCTTCATCGAGGGCGGCCTCGGCCTGCGCTACTGGTTCTGACGCGGCACGGGTGGCTTTTGCGGTCGTGACGCCGGCGGTGCGGCGCTTCGCGGGGGTGCGGTGTAACGTCCGGCGGCCTCCGGGCACGGTACGTGCGGAAGGAGGGCCGGAAGATGAAACGAGAGACCGAAGCGACCGTGCAACCGCGTTCCCGGATGCTTTGCCGCCCCTGGCCGCTCGCGGCGGCCTGGCTCGCCGCGTCGTGGGTCTTCCCGGCCTGCGACGGCGACGATCGCGAGCCGGCGCTGCTTGCCGGCGAGGACGTCCCGGCGGGGGACGTCGAGCCGGCGGACGACGTTCCGGTCGGGCCGGTGCGCGCCGCGATCGACGTGCTGTTCGTGGTCGACAACTCGGCCTCGATGGCCCAGGAGCAGGAGGTCCTGTCGCGCGCGCTGCCGGAGTTCCTGCGGAGGCTGTACGCGGAGGCGGAGGCGCGGGGGGTTGAGGCCGACGTGCACGTCGGGGTGACCTCGACCGACGCCGGCACGGCCGGGTATGCCGTGACGACCTGCGGCGAGCCGGACGGCGGCGACCGGGGTTGCCTGCTGCACGAGCCGAGCCCGCTGTTCGCGGGGTGCGACCCGGGCTATCCGCCGTTCCTGTCGCGTTCGTCGGCGGACGGGGCGGCCTATCCGATCGATGAGCTGGCCGACGACCTGGCCTGCGTCGCGACGCTCGGTACCCAGGGATGCGGGTTCGAGCAGCCGTTCGGGGCCGCGCGCCGGGCGGTGGGGGAGGCCGCCGCCGCGGGCGGCTGCAACGAAGGGTTCCTGCGCCCCGGGTCGGCGGTGGCGGTGATCTACGTCTCGGACGAGGACGACTGCACGGTGGCGGAGGACCACCCGGAGATGTTCGATCCCGAGCGGACGGACCTGGGGCACCTCAACGTCCGGTGCGTCCTGCACCGGGAGAGAACGACGGCGGTGGCGGAGGAGGCGGCGGCGTTGCGGGCGCTCGAGGCGGCGGGGCACGTGGTGGTGGTGGGCGCGATCGTCGGCGTGCCGGTGGACGAGCCGGCCTGCACGGGTTTCGGCGACGAGCTGGAGGGGTGTCTCGCGTCGGCCGCGATGGCGGAGCGGATCGACCCCGTCTCGCCGTCGGAGCTGGTGCCGTCCTGCAACACGGCGATGGGTCTGGCCTTCCCGCCGCGTCGGTTCGTCGAGCTGGCGCAGGCGTTCGGCGACCGCGCCTACGTCGCCTCGATCTGCGTCCCGGACTACAAGGATCTGCTCGTCCGCCTCGCCGGCCGCCTGTTCTCCTCGCCCTAGTCGTTCCCGGGCACCGCGGTCGTTGCGAGCGTCGTCGCCGCCGGCCGCCGGCAGGGCGCCTCGTCCCCCGGGCGCGGGTGCTCCTCTCCGCCCTGCCGCTCGGTCCGGTACTGCAGGTGGATCCCGCGCCAGGGTTGCGATGGCCATCGGTGTCGGGTCCTGCGAGCAGGACAACCGCCTCATCGGCCATGGGCCCGTACCGCTTGCCGCTGGCCGGCTTCCGTCGCAGAATGAGGCGGTAGGGCGGCAAGGTCCGCCGGAGGGGAGGAAACGATGACGCGGAAGGCGACCTGCCTGCCTGCCTGCCTGCCTGCCTGCCTGCTTGGTGGTGCCGTGCTTGATCGCATCCACCAGGCACACCAGCGCGCTGAACCGCACGGACTCGGCGTCCAGGGCCTTGTCGAGCGGCCACCACAACTGCCGCAGGATGGCGGGGAAATCTTTGGGAGCCGGGCCGGGAATGGCCAG
>JAAZOP010000297.1 GCA_012797735.1 Myxococcales bacterium | reverse complement strand
GTCGTCGGGTGGCGCGTCCGCGTCGGGCGGCACGTCTTCCGGGGGCGGGGCGGGGTCGGCGGGTGCGGCGCGCCGCGCGGCGAGCGCCTCGGGCAGGCCGGGGATCTGCGCGGCGCCGTGGGGGACCTCGATCGTCGAACCGTCGAAGTCGTCGCCCACCGGCTCGAAGCGCCCGCCCAGGTGCTCCGCCAGGAACGCCTCGGTCACGGCCCAGAACGACAGGCGGTTCTCCGGCCGGGCGAACCCGTGTCCCTCGTCGGAGTAGAGCACGTAGGTCACGGGGATGCCCTGCCGGTCGAGCGCCGCGACGATCTGGTCCGACTCGGCCTGTTTCACCCGCGGGTCGTTCGCCCCCTGGCCGATCAGCAGCGGCCGCCGGATCGCGTCCACGCGCGACAGCGGGGAGCGTTCGAGCAGGAAGGCGCGACCCTCCTCGGTGCGATGGTCGCCGACCCGCGCGGCGAACATCTCGATCATCGGGGCCCAGTAGGGCGGGATCGACTCGAGCAGGGTGACGAGGCTGGAGGGGCCGACGATGTCCACGCCGCAGGCGAACGTCTCGGGGGTGAAGGTCAAGCCGACGAGCGTCGCGTAGCCGCCGTAGCTGCCGCCGAGGATCGCGATGCGGTCCGCGGGCGCGATCCGTTCGCGCACGCTCCAGTCGACAGCGTCGAGCAGGTCGTCGTGCATCTTCCCGGCCCACTCGCGGTCGCCGGCGTTGACGAACGCCTTGCCGAAGCCGGTCGACCCGCGGAAGTTGACGGACAGCACGGCGTAGCCGCGGTTGGCGAGCCACTGATCGATCGCGGCGTAGCCCCAACGCACCCGCGACCACGGCCCGCCGTGGACGTAGAGCACGAGCGGCACGGGGGCGGCGGGGCGAGCGTCGCCGTCCGGGTCGCTGCCCGGGGGGAGGGTGAGGTAGCTCACCAGCGGCAGGCCGTCGCGGGCCGTCAGGACCACCGGCGTGCTGTGGACCAGCGGCAGCCCTTCGAGCGCGCTGCGGTTGACGAAGAGGAAGCGGGCCGCCCGCGCGTCGCGGTCCCAGAGGTAGTAGCGCACCGGCCCGTCGTCGGTGACGAAGGCGACGACCCAGCGGCGGTCGTCGAGCGTTCCGCCGAGCACCTGGAGGTCGCCGGGGGAGACCGCGGCCAGCGCCTGGAAGTCGGCCCGGACCGCCTCGTCCAGGAACAGCCAGTCCTTGCGCTCGTACTCGAACGCCGCCGCCTGCGGGACGTACTCGGTGGGATGGAACAGCACTTCGTCGATGTCCGCGCGGGCGTCCTTAGCCAGCACGCGATGCTCGCCGGAGTCCAGGTCGAGTGCGGCGAGGGCGGCGGTGTCGCGCGCGCGACTGTCGAGCAGGTACAGCACACGGCCCGATCGGTCGAAACCCAGCGGCGCGGTGGTCAGACTGTCCTCGGGGCCGACGCGGAGCCACGGCTCCCACGCGCCGTCCGCCGCGGGGCGCAGCCACTCCATCCCGCCGTCCTCGGTCATCCGCTGCGCCAGCCGCACCGCGTAGTCGTCGTCGGTCACGAAGCCGAGGAACCCGTCGTTCTGCTGCACCAGGGTCCGTTCGCCCGATGCCAGATCGATCCGGTACACGTCGTGCAGGCTCGGGTCGCGGTCGTTGAGCCCGACGAGGATCGCTTCGGGGTGCAGGTGGCTGACCGCCTGGACCTCGGCGCGCGCGCCGGGGAAGGGCGTCAGATCCCGCGTCTCGCCCCGCTCGACGTCGGTGAGGTATGCGTGCCAGTTCTCGTCGCCGTCGGAGTCCTGGAGGTACACGAGTCGACCGGGCAGGTAGGTCCAGAAGAAGGTCCGGATGCCGCGATGGTCGTCGCGTGTGACCGGGCGGGCGGCGTCCAGGTCCTCGGCGGGGGCGACCCAGACGTTGAGCACGCCGTCGAGCGGGGCGAGCCACGCGAGGCGGGTGCCGTCGGGGCTGATGGCGGGCGAGGTGCGGTCGGGGTTGCCGAACAGCACCTGGCGCGGGATCAACGGGACATCGGCCACGGCCCGCGCCGCCGCGCCGGGACCGCGCGGCGTCTCGACCGCACGTGCGGGGCCGCAGCCCGTCGCGGCGGCCGCGGCGAGGCAGGTCCAGAGCAGCGCGGGGCGGACGAACTGCGGGAAGCCGTTCATCGGGACCTCCTGGTGCGACGCGCGGGTCGCGAAGTCCCCGACCGCGCGTCGCCGCGCAGCACCCTGCGACAGTACCCGGCGCCGGTCAACTGTCCCGCACAGCCCCAGGATTCAGAGTAGGCTTCGGGCTTTGGACTTCAGGAAGGACCGGCGTGGGCAGAGATCCCGCGAAACGGAAGGTCTTTCCACTCGCGGACGAACTGGTCATGGAACGGTACCGCGTCACGCGCCACTGCCCGTCGGAGGAGCGGTACGGCTTGCAGGCCCAGATCCGCCGCGCCGCCGTCTCGGTGCCGACGAACATCGTCGCAGGCTGTGCGCGTCGTTCCACGAAGGACGATCTGTACTTTGTCCGCGTGGCCCTCGGATCGGCGTCGGCAGTGCGCTACCTCCTCCTCGGACCGGCACGTCGCCTCGGGCTCCTGGCCGCATCCGATCACGAGCCGCTGGAAGGCCGGTACGGTGCGCGGATCCGCGGGCTCCAGCGCCTGCTCGACGTCCTCGGGCGTCCCGCAGTCTGATGCCGGAAGCCGGAAGCCCTGCGTTGTGGCGCGCCGCGCATGTCTACTCCGAATCCCAGCACAGCCGGGGCCGGCCGGGGACCCCGGCGTGTT
>JAAZOP010000296.1 GCA_012797735.1 Myxococcales bacterium | reverse complement strand
CCCGCGCCGGTGCGGCGGCGCCCGGCTGCGGGGCCGCGGGGCGAGCGACCCGGACGGCCCGCCTCGCTGGTGACCAACCTGCGCCAGCTCGACGTCGTCCACGGCGGCGCCGCGCGTCTCGAGGCCGCGCTGCGCGCCGCGGTCCGGGCCTGCCCGGACGCCGAGGCGATCCAGATCACCGGGACCTGCGTGCCGACGGTGATCGGCGACGACGCCCGCGCCGTGACCCGACGCCTCGGCCGGCGGCTCCGCATCCCGGTCTACTACGCCAACCCGGCCGGCAACGAGTACGGCGACACGGCCCGCGCCTTCGTCGATCGCGCGCGCCGCTCCGCCGCCGCCCGCCGGCGCCCCCGCCCCCGCTCGGTGAACCTCGTCGGCTTCCCCGAAGGCCCCGCCCTCGACGAACTCGTCGCGCTGCTCGAAGCCGCGGGCATCGCCGTGCGCGCCCGCGCCCTCCCCGCCTTCGACCTGCGGCAGGCCGGCGACTACCTCGCCGCGGCCGCCCAGGTCCTCTACCCCAACGCCGACTACGACGAGACCTACGCGGAGGCGTTCGAGCCGCTGCCGATCCGGACGCTGCGGCCGCCCGCGCCTTTCGGCTGGGAGGCCACGCGGCGCTGGCTCGAGGCCGTCGCCACCGCGTGCGGCGGCGACCCGCACCGCGCCCGTGACGCCGTCCGGCGGGCGAAGGCGCCCCTGCGGCGGGCCTGGCGAGCGGGCCGGGCCGCGGCGGCCGCGTACCGCGTCGCCTTCGTGGTCGACCTCGAAGAGGCGGATCGGTTGCGCGACCCGGCGCGGATGTGGGGCGTCCCCGTGGTTTCCATGCTCGAGGAGCTCGGCTTCGGCATCGATGTCCTGTGTTTCGACGATCGCGGCCGGGCGCCGTCCTCGTTCCTGCGCTTCCGCACGCCGGCCGAGCTGGAACGGCTGCTGCGCGAGGGTTCCTTCGCGGCCGTCTACTCGGAGTTCACCTTCGACGACCGTCCGGCCCGGGCCGGCAAGGCGCGGTTCGCCCTGTCCGCGTTCGAGCCCGGCCTGCAGGGCGCCGTGCGGACGCTGGAACGCCTGGTCGAGATCCGCCGCTGGCCGTTCCCGCGCCGCTACGCCGCCTGGGCGGCGCCGGCGAACGGCTAGGACCGCAGGCCGACGGCCGAGAGGAACCGTTCGAACTCGCCGAGGTCGAGCTGTTGCTGGGCGTCGGACCGTGCGGCGGCGGGGTCGGGATGCACCTCGACCATCACCCCCTGCGCGCCCGCCGCCAGGGCGGCGCGCGCCAGCGGCGCCAGGATGTCCCTGCGTCCCGCGGCGTGGCTGACGTCGACCACGACCGGCAGGCGGCTCTGCGCGCGCAGCAGCGCCACGGCCGAGACGTCGAGCGTGTTCCGCGTCTGCGACTCGAACGTCCGGATGCCCCGCTCGCACAGGATCACCCGCTCGTTGCCGGACAGCGCCACATATTCCGCCGCCCAGAGGAACTCCTCGATCGTCGCCGACCAGCCCCGCTTGAGCAGCACCGGCTTCCCGGCCGAACCGACCTCGCGCAGCAGCTCGTAGTTGTGCATGTGGCGCGCGCCGACCTGCAGCACGTCGGCGTGTTCGGCGACCAGCGCCACGTTGCGCGTGTCGGTCACCTCCGTCACGACGGCCAGGCCGTACCGTCGCGCGACGTCCCGCAGGAGTTCGAGCCCCCGCCGTCCCAGCCCCTGGAACGCGTAGGGCGACGAGCGCGACTTGTAGGCGCCGCCGCGCAGCAGGCGCACCCCGAGTTCGCGCAGTTTCCGGCCCACGGCGTCGAGCTGGGCCTCGTCCTCCACGGCGCACGGGCCGGCGATGACGACGGGCGCGCCGCCGACGTCCACGCCGCCGACCGGAATCCGCAGGTCCGGCGCCCCGGGCGCCCGGCCCACCCGCAGCACCTTCCGCTGCCCCGCCTCCATCAGCGCCACCGACGCGCGGAAGATCTCGCGGAACAGGTGGCGGACGGTCTCGTCCGGGAACGGGCCGCGGTTCGCCGTCGCCAGCTCCGCCAGCATCGCCTGCTCGCGTTCGGGCATGTAGGTCGGCAGGCCGTCGCGCTGCTTGATCGCCTGCACCTGCTGCACCACCGCCCCGCGGCGGCTGAGCAGTTCCAGCAGCTCCAGGTTGATCCGCTGCAGCTCCTCGCGGAGCGTCTCGAGCGTCGTTTCGGTCATGCCCGCACCTCGCCCTTCCGGCCGCCGGTCGAGCATGCATCACGGGCGCGACCCCGGCAAGCCGCGCCGCACCGCACCGCCGCCGACGCGGCACGCGTTTCCCGTCTCGCGTACGGCCCGGCGATCCATCCGGGTGAACGGCCGCCGCAAAGAAGGTGCATTCGACCTCCGTTCCGGGGAGAATCGGCGCATGGCCGCCGTGCCCCGCGCGCTGCTCAAGCTCGGTTACGACTGCAACAACAACTGCGTCTTCTGCCACGCCGCGCCGCATCGCGGCGCCCGCGCCCGGCCCGCCGACCTGCGGCGCAAGATCCGCCGGGCCGCCGCGCTCGGCGCCCGGATGATCGTCCTCTCCGGCGGCGAGCCGACGATCCAACCCGGCTGGCTCGACCTGGTCGATGACATCGCCGGCCTCGGCCTCCGGCTCGGCCTGGTCACCAACGCCCGCATGCTCGCCTACCCGGACCTCCTCGACCGGCTCCTGCGCCGGGGCCTCGAATACGCCTACGTCTCCCTGGCCGGGCCCGACGCCGCGCTGCACGACCGCCATGCCGGCGCCCGGTCCTTCGACCAGACGCTCGCCGCCCTGACGGCGCTCGCCCCGCGCGTCGTCGCGACGACGGCGAACGTCGTGGTGACCCGCTGGAACGTCGCGCGGCTGGACGAGTTCGTCGCCCTGCTCGACCCGCTGCCCTCCGTCCGACTCAAGTTCTCGCTCGTCGAACCGGCCGGCAGCGCGCTCGACTTCTTCGACGGTCTCGTCCCGCCGCTCGCCGCCGCCGCGCGGGCGATCCACGCGGCGATCGCCCGCGCGCGAGCGCGCCGCCCGGAGCGGCCGGTGGTCTGGGACGGGCTGCCGCTCTGCCACGCCGGCCCGTTCGAGGATCTCGAGTGCGCGTTGCGCGAGGACGGCTTCGCCTGGATGAGCGAGGCGTTCGAGCGGGACTGGTTCCCGGTGGACGACCGGCACCGCGCCTTCGCCGGCGCCTGTCGCTCCTGCTCGCTGCGCCGCCGTTGCCGCGGCGTCTTCGTCGAGTACCTGGCGCACCGCGGCTCGGCGGAGCTGCGCCCCGCGTCGCGGCCCGTCTCCAACTCCTTCAACTGGGTTCCCGCGCCCCGCGACGAGACGCTCGATCCGCGGGCCTGCCCGATCCGCGCCGGCCGGCGCCCGCCGCCCGACCCGATCCGGGGCCTCCTCGTGCGGACCGCTCCGGGACGCGCGCGTCGCCACGCGGCTCCGACGCGCGATTTCTCCGACGAGACGCTGCGCGCCGCCGTCCGCGAGCAGGAGCAGGTCTACGCGCCGGGCGACGGGCGATCGCGGATCACCGACTTCGCCGTTCAGCTCCGCCGCCTGCGCCTCGCGCCGGGCTGCCGTCGTTGTCCGACGCGCCCGCTCTGCGGCGGACTGTTCGCTGCCCGGGGCGGTCCCGCGTTCCGCCGCGCCCAGGCGATCCTCGACCGCCGCCTCCGGCGCCTCCGCGGAATGCTGCTCGACGTCGGCTGCGGAAGCGCCCCCTATCGCCATTCCCTGGAGCCGGCCGTGCGGGCGGGACGGCTGCGCTACCTCGGTCTCGACCCGCAGGCCCCCCGCGGAGGGCGGGCTACGGGCTTCGCGTTCCGCCGCGGCACCCTCGACCGCTTTCCCGCGCCCGACCGTCCGTTCGACGCCGTCCTCGCCCTGCGCTCGCTGGCCCACCTGCCGCGGCCCGAGCGTTCCCTGCGGCGCCTGGCGGCGCTCGTCCGCCCGGGCGGCACCCTGCTGCTGGCCGAGGACGTCGTGTTCGGGCTGGTGCGCGCGGCCTCGAGCCTGCGGCGCGCGATCCGCCGGAGCGACCTGCCCTTCGAACACCGCGCGAACCTGACGCTCGAGGAGGCCGCGGCGATCGCCGCGGACGCCGGCCTGCGCGAAACCGCGCGCTGGACCCCGCACGACACCGACAGCACCCTGTGGGTGCTCGAACTGACGAAACCGTCGGGAGAGGACGGGGCCGGAACGACTACCAGGAGCCGTGCGAACCGTGCGAACCGTGCGAACCGTGCGAACCGTGCGAACCGTGCGAACCGTGCGAACCGTGCGAACCGTGCGAACCGTGCGAACCGTGCGAACCGTGCGAGCAGTGGGCAGCCTCGGCGGGT
>JAAZOP010000295.1 GCA_012797735.1 Myxococcales bacterium | reverse complement strand
TCGCGCCGCGCTCACCCCGACCGGCGAGGCCGTCGTCGCGGCCCTCGACGCGCTGCACGACCGCGTCGCCCGCCTCTCCGCCGCCGCCACGGCCGAATTCGCCGCGCTGCTCGACCGCTCGACCGAAGCCGGCATCAGCCACGAGTCCCCTCCCCCGCCGCGGCGTCGCCGCCGAACGACGCCCCGGTGATCCGCGCTCCGAGCCAGATCTGCCACCCCGGTGACGGGAACCCGTACTCGGTCTGGTAGTCCGCGTCGAGCAGGTTCGTCGCGCGCGCGTAGACGTCGAGCCAGGCGAACGGGCGCAGGTCGAGGCGCGCGTCCCAGACGACGTACGTCCCCAGGGTGGCCCACCGCCGCGTCTCCGTGTCCTCGAACGGCTGCGGTCCCACGAGCCGCACGAAGGTCGAAACCTCCAGCCACGGCCAGGGCGCCGCCGACGCTCCCAGCGACGCCGTGTGCTCGGGGCGGTACGGCAGCGCGTCCTCCGGCGGCTCGACGTCCAGCCGCCGCGCGAACAGGTAGCGGTAGGAGAGGTCGAACCGCAGCCCGGCGAGCGGTTCGAGCGCCACCTGCAGCTCGGCGCCGGCCAGCCGCGCCGCCTCGACGTTCCGGAGCTGGTCGACCATCGAGTTGACGTGCACCGCGGCGATCAGGCCGGCGACCTCGGCGTCGTAGCCGCCCGCGCGCAGCTCGAGCCAGTCCAGCGGGCGCCAGGCCAGCTCGAGCCCGAAGTGCCAGGCGGTTTCGGGGCCGAGCGTCGGGTTCGGGTCGCGCTGGCCGAGCGCCCAGGAGAAGCGCTCCTTGAGCGACGGGAACCGCGAGCGGCGCGCCGCGACCGCCTCGACCGACACCTCGTCGAGCGGCTCGCAGCGCAGCGCGACGAGCGGTCCCCAGCCGAGGGCGGGTTCGAGCGACACGCCGGGCGTGTCGCCGGGGAACTCGACGTCGAGCTGGAGCCCCGCGGTGAGGCGCCAGCGGCGGTCGAACGTCTGCTCGAACTGCGGCGCCAGCGTCAGCAGCGTCCGCTCGACCTCCGGTCCCTCGTCCTCGCGGTGGCGGTCGTGCTGCACGCCGGCCCAAACCCGCAGCACCGACGCCCAGTCGCCGCCGGCGAACGGGCCGGTCAGCCGCACGCGGCCGCCGAAGGCGCGGTCGTGGTACCAGGTGTGGAACGACCGCGGCAGCGCCTGCGTCGCATAGCGCGCGTCGTCGTAGCCGTCGAACAGGTTGTCGTACCACCGCGCCCAGACCAGCTCGTCGAGCTGCAGCCGCGGGCCGTAGCGGCCGGAGTGGCCGAGCGAGGCGCCGGCGACGCGCCAGGCGTTCATCCGCCACCAGCGCACGCGGGCGTCGGCGGCGACGGTGCTCGGCGGGACGCCGCGCTGCGCGTCGAGGACGAAGCCGGAGAGGCGCAGGCGGTGGTCGTCGCCGGCGTCGAGTTCGAGGCCGCCGAGCAGGCGGCGCAGGCGGCGGTCGCTGTTCTCCCGGTCGCCGCCGTCCTCGTTGCGGGCGGGGACGAACCGTTCCGAGAGCGGGAACGCGTGCAGGTCGTCGACGCCGCCGGCGAGCACCCAGCCGGCGGGACCGGCGCGACCCGCGTGCACCGCCTCGAGCCGCGCGCCGTGCCCGCGCCCGGACGCCTCGAACGTCGTCTCGACCGGCGGCGCCTCGCCCGGCGGCCGCGTCACCACGTTGATCGCGCCGCCCAGCCCGTTCGGTCCCCACAGCACGGAACCCGGCCCGGCGACCACCGTGACGTGATCGACGAGGCCGGCGGGGACGAGGTCCAGATCGATCTGGCCGTCGTAGGGCACGTAGGTCGGCACGCCGTCCAGCAGCACGACCGTTTCCCGTGGCTCGAAGCCGCGCAGCATCACCACGTGGTCGCCGCGGGAGTTCGTCGTCGTGTCGATCGCGGGGTGGCGCGCCAGCGCCTCGGCCACGGACCGCGCGCCGTGCGCCTCGAGTTCCTCCCGCGTCAGGGTCCGCACGGCGATCCCGGCGGCGCCGGCGACGGCCGGCGGCGGCGCCGGCGGCGCCTC
>JAAZOP010000294.1 GCA_012797735.1 Myxococcales bacterium | reverse complement strand
GGACGGTCCAGCCGGCGAGCGCGCCGGGCCGGCCCTCGCGCCGCGCGAAGACGGGCGTCGCGCCGGCCAGGACCGCGTCGGGCGGCAGGCCGCCCAGCGAGTCCTCGACGAACGTGCGCGCCGCCGCGATTGCCTCCGCCGGTCCCGGGGCGCCCGGCCCCAGCCGGCTCCAGCCGCCGCCCCCGGCGGCCCCGGCGCGCCACCCGGCGTCCCGCTCCTCAGCGAGGAGCCGCGGGGCGGTGTCGTACGGCAGGGCGTCCGCCAGCAGTGTCGAGGCGGCCCAGAGGCGGCCGCCGGGCACCAGGGCGACCCAGTCCGCCCCGTCCGGCAGTGGCGACGGCGTCGGGGCCACGCCCGAGCGCGCCGAGTACTCCACGATGTCGGCCCCCTCGCGGACGTACCCGATCCAACGGTCGTCCAGGCCGTCCACCGCCACGTTGGCCTCGTACCAGGCCAGCATGTAGCCGTCGCCGGCGCCGAGCCGGGCGAGCATCTGGCGGACGACGTCGTCATCGATGTAGTCGTAGGAAACGTCGGAGTAGCCCAGCACCGTCTCGGTCGCGGGGCCGAAGGCGGGGGCCCACGAGGCGACCAGGGTGAGGCAGGTGGCGAAGATCGCGTTGCGCACGCCCAGGGTGACGTCGGACACGCCCAGCGTGCCGTTGGCGGTGACGACGACGCCGTCGTTGCCGTGGCTGGTGTGGTACAGCGTCGTCAGATCCCGCTCGAGGTACGACCGCAGCTCGGCGGTGGTCACGTCGGCGTCGCGCACCACCCAGTCGTAGCCGAGCCCGGCGAGGCCGGCGCCCATCAGGTACATGTCGTTGCGGTCCAGTTCGTTGACCACCGACGTGGCCGCGACGGTGAGGGCGCCGGGCGTGCCGCCGCAGTCGGCGGAGTCGTCGAAGTGGGCGCCGGGAACGATCGCCTCGCACGCCGTGTCGTCACAGAAACCGTCGCCCGCCCAGTGGCACGGGTCGTCGGCGCCGCAGGTGCACGCATCGGCGATGGTCTCACGGCAGGCGCCGTCACAGGCGGCGCCGGCGCAGTCCTCGGTGTCGAGGAAGATCGGTCCGTCGGGAACCGCGGCGCGGCACTCGGCGTAGTCGCAGCGGCCGTCGGGCTCCCAGCGGCACGGGTCGCGCGGGTCGCAGGTGCAGGCGTTGAAGACGCCGGCGCGGCAGTCGCCGGCGCAGTTCTCGCGGGTGGCGCAGTCGTCGCCGTCGTCGAAGGAGAAGCCGTACTCGCGCTCGCACCGCCGCGTGTCGCAGATGTCGTCGTCCGACCAGCCGCACGGGTCCTCGACGGCGCAGGTGCAGGCGGTGCGATACCCGGCGAGACAGTCGCCGCCGCACGGGTCGGCCGGCACGTCCGGCTCCGCGTCCGCCTCGGCCTCGACTTCGACTTCGACGTCCGCCTCCTCGACGTCCGGCCCCGCGTCGGCGTCGGCGTCCGCGCCCGCGTCGGCGTCCGCGTCGGCCCCGCCCTCGGTGCCGTCCACCACGTCGCCCGCGTCGGCGTCGGGACTGGCGTCGTCGTCCCCGCAGCCGGCGAGAGCGGCGAGGGCGAGCAGGGCGGCGAGCGCGATGCGCGACGGAGAGAAGTGCGGTCGGATCATGACGACCTCCCGTTCGGGTCGCGGCGGCGGCGACCCCCGGTGGCCGGCCGCCGCGCGACGGGGCGTAGAATACTCCCGGCGCCCGCGGCGCGCCATCGGGTCGGCACCGGCACGGCCGCGGAACTCCGCCGTCGCACGACCGCGCCGTCGCCGCAGGCGTGCGCTTCGGGCGGCGGACGGCGGACTACCCGCCGCTGACGAGGTGGGTGACGACGACCACGGCGCCGGGAGGGACGGGCGTCGTGCCGTAGGCGTCGCGGGAGACGTGGACGCCATCGACGCTGACGACCAGGAGCGGGAACACGAAGTTGCGCTCGCGCAGCACGTCGGCCACCGTCATCCCCTCGCGCCAGGGGTGGGGCTCGTCGTTGACGGTGATCGCAGGCGACATCGCGTCTCCGCGGCGCCGCTAGGCGGCCCCTTCCTTCTCCAGCCAGGGCCGGACGACCTCGACGACCCACGGGTAATCGATGCCCAGGTTGCGCAGCGTTTCGATCGTCGGGATGCCGTTGCGGGTCCAGCCGCGGCGCTTGTAGACGGCGTCGAGCAGCCCCTCGTACTGCTCCTCGCGGTACTTGCGCAACGCGGCCAGCTTCTCTGGCGTGCTCTTGCCGGCGGGGTCGTACCCGACGAGCTCCCGGAGCTGCTTGTCGTAGCGCTCCGCGCGCGACTCGTACTCCTCGACGGTGACCGGGCCCATCGCGCGGTACGGGCCGCGGTCCCACTCGCGCGTCCCCTTGCCCATCCGCAGGTTGAACACGCGCTGGAAGTTGTACACGCGCTCGGACATCCGGATGATGTCGTCGATCGTCACTTCCTGCCCGGTCATCCCGGCCCAGAAGTTGATGTAGCCCTCGACGTGGCCCGGCACCTTGTTCGGCTCGGGATACTTCGCGTTGTCCTCGGGCTCCACGTCGTTCCACGGGAGCTTGCACAGCCCCATCAGCCCGAACCAGGTGCGCCACATCGGGAAGTAGTGCAGCGCCTCGGCCTTCTTCTCGAACGTCGGCAGCTGCTTGTTGACCATGTCCATGAAGATCAACCACGCCTCGTCGTGCTGGGGACCCTTGAGCGCCATCGCGTAGCCGCCCTGCTGGGCCAGCGACTCCTTGCTGACGTACTCGGAGTACTCGAGCCCCTTGACCTCCATCCCGATGTCCCGGAGGAAGGCGGGGTCGCCGCCGAACTTCTCGGCGAAGATGCGCTTCATCTCGGCCACCCCCTGGCCGACGATCACGCCGAACCCCTCGCCGCGGCTCATCTGGTGCAGCAGTTCGAGGGCGGCGGTGCCGTTGCCGAAGCGCAGCTCGAGTCCGCCGGTCTTCTCGGTGTCCAGAATCCCCGCCTCGAAACACTCCATCGCGAACGCCGTCGCGGTGCCGAAGGAGATGGTATCGATGCCGTAGGTATCGCAGTAGAAGTTGATCTCCAGGATGTCGTGCGGGTCGAACACGCCGATGTTGGAGCCGCACCCGGCGACGGTCTCGTACTCGGGACCGTCCACCAGGACCTTCTGTCCCTGGTACGGCCCGGTGCGCGGCACGAAGTCCTCGACCGCCTTGGCGCACGACATCTGGCAGCCGGCCCAGCAGCCGTCGGGGACGTTCTGGCGGACGAAGGTCTTCCAGACGTGCGAGGCGATCTTGGGCGTGTCGGGGTGCTTGCCGAACTTGTAGTTGTGGGTCGGGAGCAGGTCGTAGGCGTCCATGATCTCGACGAGGTGGGCGGTGCCGACGCGCCGCATCTGGCACTGCTGGTCGTCGAGCAGCGTCATTTCCTGCGTGAGCCGGAAGCCGTACTTGCGGATGCGCGCCGGATCGACCGGCCGGTTCTGCTCGTCATGGACCTTGATCGCGCCGGTGGGGCAGATGTAGGCGCAGGTGCCGCAGCCGGTGCAGCGCTCGGACGGTTCGCCGAACGGCATCATCACGCGGCGGCCGGCGCCGCGGCCGGCGAAGGCGATGATGTCCTCCCAGGCCATCTCGGAGCAGGCGCGGACGCACAGGCCGCAGAGGATGCAGGCGTCGGTCGCCTCGTTCCGCAGCGGGTGCCGGTAGGCCGGCGGCTTGGCGCCGTGCTTCTCGGCGAGGACGCGGACGGCCGGAACGTTGGGCCAGCGGGCCAGCATCAACGACAGGACGCCGCGCCGCTGCTGCCGGGTCTCGTCGGACTCGGTGAAGGCCTTCAGCGGCTCGCGGACGGGGTAGTTGCAGGCGGTGACCAGCCGCTTCCGGCCGCGGACTTCGATCTCGGTGATGCAGACGCGGCACGCGCCGTACGGCTCGACGGCGGGATGCGAGCACAGCGTGGGGATGCGCACGCCGGCCTTCCGGGCCGCCGCCAGCAGGGTCGTCCCCTCCGGGACCTCGACCTTGTGGCCGTCGATCTCCACCTCGACCGCGGGGACCTTGTCGGGGCTCGTCGTCGTTCCGCTCATGGGGCCCTCCTAGGACACGCGCACCGCGTCGAACTTGCAGACGTCGCGGCAGATCCCGCAGCGGATGCAGTTCTTCCGGTCGATGACGTGCAGCTTCTTCTTCTCGCCCGTGATGCACTTCTGCGGGCACTGGCGGGCGCAGACGCCGCAGCCGGTGCACGCCTTGGTGATCTGGTAGCGGATCAGCTCCTTGCAGACGCCGGCGGGACACTTGCGCTTCTCGATGTGGGCCAGATACTCGTCGCGGAAGTAGCGCAACGTGGACAGGACGGGGTTCGGAGCGGTGGCGCCGAGCTGGCAGAGGCTCGCGGAGGCCATCACCCGGCAGGTGCGTTCGAGCTCGTCGAGCAGTTCGGGCGTGCCCTCGCCGCGGGTGATCCGGCCGAGCATCTCGGAGACGCCGATCAGCCCCTCCCGGCACGGCGTGCACTTGCCGCACGACTCGTCCTTCAGGAAATCCACGAAGTACTTGGCGACGTCGACCATGCAGGTCCGGTCGTCCATCACGATCATGCCGCCGGAACCCATCATCGAGCCGGCCTTGGTCAGGTTGTCGAAATCGACCTCCAGGTCGAGCAACTCGGCGGGGATGCAGCCGCCGGAAGGCCCGCCGGTCTGGACCGCCTTGAACTTCCGCCCGCCGTGGATGCCGCCGCCGATGTCGAAGATGATCTCGCGGAGCCGGATCCCCATCGGGACCTCGACCAGGCCCGTGTTGCGGATGTTGCCGACCAGCGAGAAGACCTTCGTGCCCGAGGAGCCGTTCCAGGGACTCTGGGAAACGTCGCCCGAGCCGATCGCGGCGAAGGCGGCGCCCCCCTTGCCGACGATCACCGGGATGTTGGCCCACGTCTCGACGTTGTTCAGCACCGTCGGCCGGCCTTGGTAGCCGGATTCGACGTTGTGCACGTACTTGGCCCGCGGCTCGCCGACCCGACCCTCCATCGAGGCCATCAGCGCGGTGGATTCGCCGCAGACGAACGCCCCCGCGCCGCGGTGGATGCGGATGTCGAACGAGAAATGCGTCCCGAGGATGCGCTCGCCCAACAATCCGTGCTTGCGCGCCTCGGCCATCGCCTTCTCCAGCCGCTCGAGCGCCAGCGGGTACTCCTTGCGGATGTAGACGAACCCCTCCCGCGCCCCGACGGCGTAGGCGCCCAGGCACATCCCCTCCAGGACCGCGTGCGGGTCGGTCTCGATGATCGACCGGTCCATGAAGGCGCCGGGGTCTCCCTCGTCGGCGTTGCAGACCACGACGGGCGGCTTCCCCGTGCGGGCGACCGCCTCCACGCACGACTCCCACTTCAGGCCGGTGGGGAAGCCGGCGCCCCCGCGCCCCCGGATCCCCGACCGCTTCACCTCGGCCAGCACCTCGGCCGGCTTCATCCCCTGCAGCGCCTTGCGCAGCGCGCCGTAGGTCCCGAACGAGATGGCCGAGGCGATGCTCTCCGGGTCGACGAGCCCCTTGTTGCGCAGCGCGATCAACTGCTGCTTGGCGAAGAACGGGATGTCGGCCATCCGCGGCACGACCTCGCCCGAGGCGGCGTCCTTGTGGAGCAGCGACCGGACCGGCTTGCCGCCCAGCAGGTGCTCCTCGACGATCCGGGCCAGGTCCTTGGGTCCCAGCTTCTGGTAGAAGATGCCCGCGGGCTGCACGACCAGGATCGGTCCCATCGCGCAGAAACCGTTGCAGCCCGTCGGGACGACGAGCCATTTCTTCTGCAGCTTGTGCCGTTCGAGCAACGCGCGCAGCTCGTCGCGGATGGAGAACGCTCCGGCGGAGACGCAGCCGGTGCCGGTGCAGACCAGCAGGAGGCCCTCGTACCGCGCCAGCTTCTCGCGGTGCTTGCGGCCCACTTCCTCGAGGTTCTCGAGTTCGATGCGCGTCATCGGGTCAGCCCTCCGCGTACTTCTTGATCACGGTCTTGACCTTCGAGGCCTGCAACTCGCCGTGCAACTCCTTGCCGACCTTGACGACCGGCGCGATCGCGCAGCAGCCCAGGCAACGGACCGGCTCGAGGGTGAACTGGAGGTCGCGGGTCGTGCCGCCGACCGGGACGCCCAACTCCCGGGCGAAGGCGTCCAGCACGCGCGGGGCGCCCTTCACGTGGCAGGCGGTGCCCATGCAGACCTCGACCACGTGCCGGCCGCGCGGCACGAGCGAGAAGGCCTTGAAGAAGGTGGCGATGTGGTGCAGCCGCCCGACCGGCACGCACAGCTCGTCGGCGACGTACCGCAGCACGTCCTGCGGCAGGTACCGCTCCTCCTCCTGCACGTCCTGCAGGATCTCGATCGCATAGTTCGCGTCGCGGTTCCAGCGGGCGAGGATCTTGTCGATCTTGGCGCGGTTCATCTCAGTTGCCTCCATCGAGCGGGCCGGGGTCGAGGGTGATCGTCCACTTGTTCTTCCAGGGACGAGCGTGGACCACGAGCGCCTTGATCCGCTTGTGGCGGAAGACGGTGCCGATGCCGCCGCGCCCCGCCTGCTTGAATCGCACGGCGCCCCGGCGCCAGTCCCACCACGAGAAGTTGAGGCACCCCATGCGCGCGTGCGCGGCACCGCTGCCCGACGACACCACCGAGACGTTCTCGAAGTCGTTCGGCGTCCGCCCGAACATCCGCGTGAGCTGCTCGGCCAGCACGTGGCTATCGATCGCCTCGCCCGGCGCGGTCTCGATCCGCACCTCCGGGATCGTCGCATCGATCACGACCACCACCTCCTCCCGCGCGATGCCCGCGACCACCAGCGCGTCGAATCCCGAGAACTTCAACAGCGGTCCGAAATAGCCGCCGACGTTGGAATCGATCGGGATCCCGGTCAACGGCGAGATCGTCGTGACCAGCGACTTGCCGGCGCCCGAGAAGGTCGTCGTCCCTCCCAACGGCCCCGACGAGATGCAGATCGCGTTCTCCGGCGAGTCCCAGCGGGTCTGCGGCGTGACCTCGTCCCACAGCAGCCGGAGGTCGAACCCCTTGCCCCCGACGAACCGGTCCTTCATCTCCTGCGTGACCGGGATCTCCGAAATCGCCCCCGCGCCCACGTCCACCCGCAGGCACTTGCCGGTGTACCCCCGCTCGGGCCGCACCGGCTCGTACGGAAACCGCGCCAGCACCTTGTGCCGCGCACGCAGAGTCTCGGGATCGAAGTGTTCCGCCATTGGATCCGCTCCTTCGCCAGGCCCCGGCCACCTGCCGATTGCCTCCCCCGGTCGGGGGCCGGCCGGAGCATAGTCAAGCGGCGACCGAAAGCAAGATGCACCGCCGCAGGGTGTCCCGCGCCCGCGGGCTTCCACCGGCTTCCGGCCTCTTGACCGCGCACCCACACCCTGCTAGCAGGGGGCCGCTGCCCCGGCGTCCCGCGCCGGCGTGGTTCCGGACGGCGTCGCCGGGCAAGTGGGGCACGGGGGCCCCGGGGCGACGGTGGTGGAGACTGGCAATGGGCAGGTCAATCCTGGGCATCCGCCGGGAGGACAAGAACCGCTGGGAACGGCGCGTGCCGCTGACCCCCGAGATCGTTCGGGAGTTGGTGGGTCGCGGCCACCAAGTGCTGGTCCAGCCTTCGCCCCTGCGAGTCTATCCGGATGAACAGTGGACCGCCGCGGGTGCCCGGCTCGCGGAGGATCTCGCCCCGGCCGGCGTCGTGCTCGGCGTGAAGGAGATGCCGGCCGACTTCTTCCGTGCCGGCGTCGCCTACGTGTTCTTCTCGCACGTCGTCAAGGGCCAGAAGCACAACATGCCGATGCTCCGGCAGCTCCTGGCTCGCGGCGCGACGCTCCTCGACTACGAGAAGATCGTGGACGCCAAGGGTCGCCGCCTCGTCTTCTTCGGTCGTCACGCCGGCTTGGCCGGCACGATCGATTCGCTCTGGGCCCTCGGCCGGCGCTTCGAGTCGGAACAGATCGCCACGCCGTTCTCGGCCCTCGAACCCGCACACCGCTACGCCGATCTCGCCGCCGCCAAGCGGGCGCTGGGCGGCGTCGGCGAACGGGTCCGCCTGCAGGGCCTTCCCCCGGCCCTCGTGCCCCTCGTCGTCGGCGTGGCCGGCTACGGCAACGTGGCCTCCGGCGCCGTCGAGATCCTGGAGGCGCTCGGGGCCGTCGAAGTCGGAGTCGCCGACCTGCCCGGTCTCTTGCGCCCCGGCGCCGCCGACCCGCGCGTCGTGTATCGGGTGACCTTCCGGGAAGAGCACACCGTCGAGCCGGTCGCGGCGGGCGGCACGTTCGAACTGCAAGACTACTTCGACCACCCGGAGCGCTACCGCGGCGTCTTCGAGCGTCACGTGCCGGCGCTGACCGTGCTCCTCAACTGCATCTACTGGGAAGCCAAGTACCCAAGGCTCCTGACCAAGTCGTTCCTGCGCGAACTCTACGGGAAGCCCGAGCCGCCGCGGCTCCGCGTGATCGGCGACATCACGTGTGACGTGCTGGGCTCGGTCGAATGCAACGTGCAGACCACCACTCCCGACGCGCCCGTCTACGTCTGGGACCCGGACGGCGACCGCGCGCTCGAGGGATGGGTCGGGCGCGGACCGGTCGTGCTCGCCGTGGACAACCTGCCGTGCGAGCTGCCGGCCGAGGCCTCCGAGTCGTTCGCCGCGGCGCTCCGGCCGTTCGTCCCCGCGCTGCTCGAGGCGGACTGGTCGCTGCCGTTCGACCGGCTCGCGCTGCCGCGCGAACTCAAGGATGCGGTGATCGCGCATCGAGGCGAACTGACGCCCCGGTACGCATACATTTCCGGGCTCTGGTGAGCAGGAGGGCCACCACCATGGCAACGAAGAAGACGAAGAAGCCGGCGAACAAGACAACCACCAAGCGGCGGGCCCGGAAGGTCGCGAAGAAGGCGGTGCGCCGTCCGGTGCGGAAGGTCGCGAAGAAGGTGGCGAAGAAGGCGGTGGGCCGTCCGGTGCGGAAGGCAGCCGCGAAGTCGCCCGTCGTGGTGCGGAAGGCGGCGAAGGTCGCGGTCGAGAAGCCGGCCTCGGCGCCGGTGCCGCCCGCTCCGCGACCGTCCGCCGCCCGGCCGCCGCTGGGCGCTTCCGCGGGGCCTGGCGTGGTGAAGCGTCCGCCGCCCGAGCGGCGCGTGCTGGTGCTGGGCGCGGGGCTGGTGTCGCGACCGTTGGTCGACTACCTGTTGCGGCAACCGGGCTACAGGGTGACGGTGGCGACGCGGACGGTGTCGAAGGCGCAGGCGTTGGTGGCGGGTCGTCCGAACGGCGAGGCGGTGGCCTACGATATCTCCGACGCGACGCAGCTGGGCGCGCTGGTCGGCCGGCACGACCTGGCAATCAGCCTGTTGCCGTACACGCATCACCCGACGGTGGCGCGGGCGTGCATCGAGCGGCGCAAGCACATGGTGACGACGTCGTACGTCAGCGACGCGATGCGGGGGTTGGACGCCCAGGCGAAGGCGGCCGGGATCACGATCCTCAACGAGATCGGTCTCGACCCGGGCATCGACCACATGTCGGCGATGCGGGTGATCCACAAGGTGCAGCGCGAGGGCGGCTCGATCGTGCATTTCTACTCGTACTGCGGCGGCCTGCCGGCACCGGAGGCCAACAACAACCCGCTGGGGTACAAGTTCTCTTGGAGCCCGAGGGGCGTGCTGTTGGCGGGGCGCAACGCGGCGCGCTACCGCAAGGACGGGCAGACGGTGGAGATTCCCGGCCCCCGCCTCTTTGAGAACTACTGGGAGGTCAAGGTCAACGACATGACCTTCGAGGCCTACCCGAACCGGGACTCGCTCGGGTACCTCGGCCTCTACGGCATCGAGAACGCCAAGACCATCCTGCGCGGCACGTTCCGCAACCCCGGCTGGTGCCGCTTCCTCAAGAAAGTCGTTGACCTCGGGTTGCTCGACGACGCTCCCCGCAGCGACTTGACGGGCATGACGATGGTGCAGTTCACGCGGTCGCTCGTCGGCGCCTCCGCCGGCGCCGACATCCGTCTCGCGCTGGCCCAGAAGCTCGAACTGCCCCCCGACTCCGAGGTGATGCTGAAGTTCGAATGGCTCGGGTTCTTCTCCCAGGATCCGGTGCCCCCGGTCCAGGGGGGCAACATCGATGTGCTGACGGCGCTGATGAATGCGCGCATGCAGTATGCGGCGGGCGAGCGGGACATGATCGTGCTGCGGCACGAGTTCACGGCGGAGTTTCCGGGCGGGCGCCGCGAGGAGATCACCTCGACGTTGATCGACTACGGTATTCCGAACGGCGATTCGGCGATGGCCCGCACGGTGTCGCTGCCGGCGGCGATCGCCGCGCGGTTGATCCTGGAGGGTCGGATCGAGCGGCGCGGGGTGTGCATTCCGGTCGAGCCTTCGATCTTCCACCCGGTCCTGGACGAGTTGGCGACGATGGGGATCCAGTGCGTCGAGAAGGTCACGGTGCGTTGACGGCGGGGCGGAGGGTATCGGAGACGAGCGGCACCGGCCATTCGGGGGGAACGGCGCGACGCTACGCGACGGGCAACGAGGCGGCAGCGCACGGCGCGATCGCCGCCGGCTGCCGGTTCTACGCCGGCTACCCGATCACGCCGTCGTCCGAGATCATGGAGGGAATGGCCGAGCTGCTGCCCCGCGTCGGGGGCGCCTTCATCCAGATGGAGGACGAGATCGCCTCGATCTCCGCCGTGATCGGCGCCTCCTGGGCCGGCGCGAAGGCGATGACCGCCACCAGCGGACCCGGCTTCTCCCTGATGATGGAGGGGCTCGGCTACGCCGTCTTCACCGAAACCCCCTGCGTGATCATCGATGTCCAGCGCGCCGGACCTTGCACCGGCCAGGCGACCCGCGTCGGCAGCGGCGACGTCATGCAGTCCAAGTGGGGCATGCACGGCGACGTCGAGATCGTCGCCCTGTCGCCCTGGTCCGTGCAGGAGATGTACGACCTCACGATCCGCGCCTTCCACCTCGCCGAACGACTCCGGCTGCCGGTGTTCCTGCTGGCCGACGAGGCGGTCGGACACCTGCACGAGACGGCCGAGTTCCACGATCGGTTCGAGGTCGCACAGCGCGTCCGCAGCAACGAGGGCACCCCGTTCGGTTCCCCGGACCCGGCCGGCGTCCCGCCGATGCCCTGCTTCGGCGACGGCGCCAACCTCCTCGTCACCGGCTCGACCCACGACGAGCGCGGCTATCGCCGCGTCGAGGAGCCCGAGGCGCACGCCCGCCTCGTCGAACGCCTCCGCCGCAAGGTGCTCGACCGGCGCGACGAGCTGACCGACGTCGAGCGGCACCTGCTGGACGACGCCGAGGTGGCGGTGGTGGCCTACGGCTTCACCGCCCGCGGGGCGCTGGCGGCGGTCCGCGAACTGCGCCGGGCCGGGAAGAAGGTCGGGCTGCTCCGGCTGCGCACGCTGTGGCCGTTCCCCGAACGGGAGATCGCGGCGCTGGACGGCAAGGTGCGGGCGGTGTTCGTCCCCGAGATGAACCACGGCCAGATCGCCGGCGAGGTGCGGAAGTGGTTCCGCGGCGAACTCCGCCGCTACGGTCAGACCAACGGCGAGGTGATCGCCGTCGAGACGATGCGCGCCGAGCTGGAGAGGATGTTCTGACGCCATGCCGCGGTCCCTCGAGTCGTACCTCCGCCCCGGCCTCAAGGCGACGACGTTCTGCCCCGGTTGCGGCCACGGGATCCTCCTCCACGCCGTGATCCGGGCGGTCCACGAACTCGGCATCGACCGGCGCGATCTGCTGTTCGTCTCCGGCATCGGCTGCGCGGCCTGGATCCCCAGCCCCCACATCCTCGCCGACACGCTGCACACCCTCCACGGACGCGCCGTGGCGTACGCCACCGGCGCCAAGCTGGCCAATCCGAAGCTGCAGGTGATCGTGGTCAGCGGCGACGGCGACCTGGTGTCGATCGGGGGCAACCACCTGATCCACGCCGCCCGCCGCGGCATCGACCTGACCGTGATCTGCGCCAACAACGAGATCTACGGCATGACCGGCGGCCAGGCCGGGCCGACGACCCCCGGCGGCGCCCTGTCCGCCACGACGCCGGCCGGAAACCCGCACCCCCCCTTCGATCTCGTCCGCCTCGTGCTCGGCGCCGGCGCCGCCTACGTCGCCCGCTACCCCGTGACGCAGCCGCGCCCGCTCACCGACGCGATCAAGCGGGCGATCCGGACCCCGGCCTTCGCCTTCGTCGAGGTCGCCTCGCCTTGCCCCACCCAGTTCGGCCGCCGCAACCGGTTCGACGACGTCGGAGCGCTGTACGACCGGATCCGGAACCTGTCGGTCTCGCGCGCGGAGGCGGCGGGCCGGTCGAAGGAGGAGCTGCGCGGGCGGATCGTGGTCGGCGAGTGGACCCCGGACGATCTGCATCTCGCCGCCGGCGGCCCCGGGGCGGGAGGCGCCGCATGCTGACTCGCGTCCGGTTCGGCGGCCTCGGCGGCCAGGGCATCGTGATGGCCGGCTCGCTGCTCGGCGAGGCCGCCACGCTGGCCGGACTGCACGCCGCCGGCTCCAACTCCTACGGCGCCGCCGCCCGCGGGACCGCCTGCCGCTCCGACGTCGTCCTGTCCGACGTCGAAATCGATTACCCGCACGTCACCACCGCCGACGTGCTGGCCGTGATGTCCCAGGCCGCCCTCGACAAGTACCTCCCCGCCCTCGCGCCCGGCGGCCTGGTGTTCGCCGACGACTTCTCCCTCCGGCGCGCGCCGGAAGGGAACGTCGCGTTCCATGCGGTGCCCGCCACCCACGTCGCGGTGCGCGAGTTCGGCTCGCGACAGGGCGCCAACATCGTGATGCTCGGCGTCGTCCTCGGCGCCACCGGCGTCCTCGCGCGCGAGCCGGTGGAGGAGGCGATCCGGCGCACGGTTCGGCCGCGGTTCCACGAGGCGAACCTGCGCGCCCTGGCCCTCGGCTTCGACCTCGGCCGCCCGCTCGCCGCGGGAGGACGGAGCTAGCCCATGGCGATGGAAGGCCGCACGCATCGGCCGGTCCACGACGAGACGCGCTGCGCCGCCTGCTCGATCTGCGTCGGACTCTGCCCGGCCGTCCGCCATCCGGAGTACCGCGGGGACCCGGCGACCGTGCGCGGGCAGGTGCTCTGCGCCGGACCGCTCCCCGAGACCCGTGACGAGGTCCGCCCGTGCCGGGCCGCGTGCCCGCTGCACCAGGACGTGCCCGTCTACGTCGGCGCGCTCGCCGCCGGCCGCATCGAAGACGCGCTGGCCGTCATCCGCGCCACCAATCCGCTGCCGTCGGTCTGCGGCACCGTCTGCAACCGCTCCTGCGAGCGGGCCTGCGTGCGCGCGCGCGTCGACCAGGCGGTGCAGATCCGCGCGCTCAAGCGCTTCGCCGTCGAACAGGTGCGGCGCCTGCGCGGCGCCGCGGAGCCGGAACGGCGGGCGCCCGGGCTCGAGGCGCGCTCGGTGGCCGTCGTCGGCTCCGGCCCGGC
>JAAZOP010000293.1 GCA_012797735.1 Myxococcales bacterium | reverse complement strand
GGCGCTGGCGGCGCTGATCGCCTGGGCCGTGCCGTTCGGCGAGGTGCTGCGGGCGTTCGAGTCGTTCGACCCGGCCTGGCTGCCCGCGCTGCTCGGGTCGTACGCGCTCACGTTCCCCTGCCGCGCCGCGCGCTTCCGCGCGCTCGGCGTGCCGCTGGGGCTCGGCGACCTGACGGCGGTGGCGACGATCCACCAGTTCATGAACCGCGTGCTGCCGGTGCGGGCCGGGGAACTGGCCTTCCCCGTGCTCGTCCAGCGGCTGTGCGGAACCTCGCTCGTCGAGGGCGTGGCGCTGGTCGCGCTGGGCCACCTGCTGGACCTGGCCCTGATCGCGGTCGCGTTCCTGGCCGGCCTGCTCGCGCTGCCGCAGGCGCGGGAGGCGGTGGGACCCGCGGGGACGGCGCTCGTGGGCGCGGCGCTGCCGGTGATGATCGCCGGCTACCTGCTGCTGCCGTCGGCGGGCAGCCGGCTGGCCCGGCTCCTGGCGGAACGCTGGCGCGGGTCGCGCCCCCGCTGGTCGGCCCGGTTGGACCACGCCGCGCAGACGCTCGCGGCGCTCCGGACCGTTTCCCGCCGGGCCTTCGGCGCGGCGGCCGTCTGGACGCTGCTGCTCTGGCTCACCACCTTCGCCGGCTGCTGGACGACGATGGCGGCCATGGGAGTGCCGGTCGAGCCGGCGGCGGTCGTCGTCGGTTCGACGGCCGCGATCCTGGCGTCGGTGATTCCGATCGGCGGCATCGGCAGCTTCGGCACGCTCGAGGGGGGCTGGGCCGCGGGGTTCGTGCTGGTCGGCGTGGCCCAACCCCAGGCCGTCGCCTCCGCGCTCGTGCTCAGTGGCGCCACCTTCGCGCTCGCCATGGCCGGCGCGGGACTCGCCTGGCTGCGCCTGCGCGGCGCGCGCCGCCGATGACGCCCTACAGCCAGTCGGGCGGCCCGGAGCGGGCGAACGACGGGAGCGCCTCGCGCCACCCCGGCCCCGCGTGCCGTTCGATCAGCGCCGCCAGATCGGCCGGGATCGGCGCGGTGAAGCGACGGCGGTCGCCGAGGATCGGGTGGGGCAGGGCGACGGTCCAGGCGTGCAGGGCCTGCCGGTCGAGCACCAGGCGCGCGCGCAGGTCGTCGGTCATCCGCCCGCCGCCGGCGAGCCATTCGAGGAAGATCTCGCCGTCGCGGTCGTAGAGCTTGTCGCCCACCAGCGGACAGCCGGCGGCGGCGAGATGGGCGCGGACCTGGTGCTGCCGGCCCGTCAGCGGCTCGGCGGCCACCAGGGCGTACGGACCGGCGTCCAGCAGCACGCGGTAGCGGGTGCGCGACGGGAGGCCGTCGGGCCGGACCTCCATCCGGATCCGCACGGGACCTTCGTGCGCGGGCGCCAGCGGGACATCGATCACCCCCTCGCGCTCCGGCGGCCGGCCACGCACCACCGCCAGGTACAGCTTCTCCACCGCCCGCCGCTCGAACAGGGCCTTGAGCGCGCGGTCGGCCTCGAGATGCCGGGTGGCGAGGACCACGCCGCTGGTCTCGCGGTCGATCCGGTGGCCGATGCGGGCGACGGTGCCCGGATAGCGCTGCCGGAGGAAGCCGGTCAGCGTGTGGAGGCGATGCCGCGAGGTCGGGTGCATCGTCAGGCCGGCGGGCTTGTCGAGCACGACGAGCGCATCGTCCTCGTGGAGCACGCGCACCGGCAGGTCCGGCGGCGGCGGCTCGGGAGGGGGACGCCGGTAGACCCAGATCACCTCCTCCGCCAGCACCCTGTGCGACGGCCGCAGCCGGCGCCCGGCCGCGTCGACGGCCCCCTCCTCGATGATCCGTTGCGCGCGGCTGCGCGACAGCCAGCGGATGCGGAGCGACAGGAAGCGGTCCAGCCGCTGTCCCGCGCTCTCGCGGGACACGACGAACGGCACCGGTTCGCGGTCGGACGGAACCCACGAGGGACGATCGGGGGGGACGAGACGCGGGGCCGGACGGTCGTCGGTCGCCACGCGCGGCGGCGGTTCAACCGGCCTTGGTCACGCGGCCGGAACGGATGCAGCGCGTGCAGACGCGCAGCCGGCGGGTGCGGCCGTCGACGACCGCGCGGAGCACCTGGGTGTTGGGACGCTGCACGCGCTTGGTCTTGCGGTTCGAGTGACTGACCCGGTTGCCGACGAGGCGGCCCTTCCCACAGATCTCGCAACGGTCGGACATGGCGTTCACTCCCGGCCCCGGAACTCCCCGGGGCGGAGCGGCTTCTAGCACGCGCCGCCGGAGCCGTCAAACGAAAGCCGACCCGCGCGCCCGGCGACGGCGGAGCGACCGGAGGGCGGCCAGGCGGACGCGCGCGCGCCCTTGACCGGACGGGGCGGCCCGGTCAGGATCGACGTCGTGGTTCCGCTTCGTCCCCGCGTTCCGTGGATGGCGGCCGTCGTCGCGGTCCCGGCGCTCTTCCTGCTCCCGGCGACCGCCGGCGGCGCCGAGACCGCCGCCGTGTCGCTCGGCTTCGGCTGGTTCTCGCCGCTCGTCGACCCGGACGTGTCCGAGGGCTACGGCGGGAGCGCCACGCTGTTCGTCCGCTTCGCCGACTGGTTCGGGGCGCGCGCGGCGATCGATATCGCCCGGCACGACATGGAAGGGCCGTTCGACGAGATCCCGTACCCGTACACGAACGGCGACATCGTCTTCGGTCCGGCGTTCGAGCTGACGCGGCTCGGTTCCCCGGTCGCCGTGCGCCTGTTCACGGAGACCGGCGCCTACTGGTCCTCCTATCTCCTCGGGCTCGTCTGGACCTGGGGGCTGGACTTCGGCTCCACCCTGCTCTGGCGCATGACCGACTACCTCGGTCTGGAACTGGAACTGCGCTACCATCTGTACAACCTGGGTTCGGTCGGTGACCAGGATCTGCTGTGCCCGCGGACGCTTCGTCCGCTCGGCGTGGTCGACCGGCTGGACCTCGTGCTGGCGGTGGTGATGACGATCTGATGCGCCTGCGGCTTGCCATCGTGCTCTCGGCGGCGTGTTTCGGCTGCGACCTGTCGATGACGTTCGCCCCGGAGCCGTACGATGCGCTGGACGACCACGAGCGGGGTGCGTCGCAGGCGATCTACACCCGGTGGGTGCAGTGGGATGCGTATCTCGCCTCCGTCTCCGGCGGCGCCCATCACCTGGGCCCGATCGTCGGCGATCCGTCCCTGATCGATGTCTCCGTCGAGAACTACTGGGTCGTGCTCAACCTGGGGGACGGGCGGATCCATCTCTCGGTCTGGGAGAACCTGAGCCCCAGCCAGCAGCAGCGTTGGGCCTCCTGGTTCGGCGAACCGCTCGAGGCGGCCGCGGTGCGCTACCGGACGTTCTTCTACGAGTGGGTCGCGTTGCACCTGGCCGGGGTCGAGACCGTGTTCCGGGTGCAGGGCGTGGATTGGGTCTACTCGCACCGGCACGCGTTCCAGATCGAGCGGGACGCGGAGCGGATGGCGGTGAACTACGCCACCGAGCGGAACCGGGTGATCTTCGACTACGCCCGCGCCTGCTGCCAGGTCATCCGGTCGCGGTTCGACGCGCAGTGGGGTTCCGAGTTCACGATGGAGTACTACGGCGAGCACCTGCGCGAGCTGACCGACCCCGACGACCTGTCGGGCTACCTCTACTTCCTCTGCCGGCATCTCGAGAACGCCGAGGCGCGCCGCATCGAGTATCGTTCGTCGTTCCGCGCCGAGCTCGAGGTGCTCGAGGCGTACCTCACGCTCGACGATCCCGACCTGTAGCCGCGCGCGATCCGACCGCCCGCCGTTCGTCGGCCGGCGGCCGGGCGCGGCGACCCGCCGAACCGCGAGAGCCGCGCGCCGACTTCGGGCCGCCGCGGGGCGGATGGAACGGCGGCGGCCGGAGGTACT
>JAAZOP010000292.1 GCA_012797735.1 Myxococcales bacterium | reverse complement strand
GAGCCCCGCGCCGGCCGCCGCCCGCGCCACGCCGGCGGCGCGGACCCGGAGATGCTCCGCCTCGCGTTCGAGCAGGAAGCGATCGAAGGCGGTGCCGAGGAACAGGGAGGCCACCGCGACGCAGACGGCGATCAGCCCGAACGAGACGAGGAACAGCTTGCCGCGGATGCCGAGCTTCACCGGTGCGCTCCGGCGGGAGCCGCCGCGAAGCGGTAGCCGACGCCCCGCACCGTCTCGATGTACTCGCCCGCCGGCCCCAGCTTCTCGCGCAGGCGCTTGACGTGCGTGTCCACGGTCCGGGTGGTGATGTCCGCCTGGATCCCCCACACGTCGTCGAGCAGCACCGACCGGGACTGCACCCGGTCCCGCCGCTCGTAGAGCGTCACCAGCAGGCGGAACTCCAGCGCCGTCAGCGGAACCTCCTCGCCGTCGACCCACACGCGGTGCGCGTCGCGGTCGACCCGCAACCGCCCGAACTCGATCCGCGGCGTCGGCTCGGGCGCCGGCGCGGTGCGGCGCAGGATCGCCTGGATCCGCAGCAGCAGTTCGCGCACGCTGAACGGCTTGGTCACGTAGTCGTCGGCCCCGAGCTCGAAGCCCACCACCCGGTCGATTTCCTCGCCCTTCGCGGTCAGCATCAGCACCGGGATCCCGCGCGTCGCGGGTTCCTTCTTCAGCGCCTTGCAGACGTCCGTCCCGGGAACGTCGGGCAGCATCAGGTCCAGGCACACCAGGTCGGGACGGTGGTCGCGCGCCAGTCGCAGCCCCTCCTCCCCCCGCACCGCCTGCAGCACCTCGTGCCCCGCCTGCCGCAGGTTGTACTCGAGAACCGTCTGCAGGTCGCGTTCGTCCTCGATGACGAGAATGCGTGCCATGGCGCCTGTCACCGTGCCGTCACCCGGTGACGGACAGGTGAACTCCCGGAAACATCCTGGCGCAAGGCTAGGGCCGCCGCGCCGCGGGATCAAGGTCGGCGGGCCAGCGGCGGACCGAGCGCATGATCCGCGCCGTGCAGCGCGCGATCCTCGCGGGAAGGCGCCGAGGCGGGATCGCGCCGTGCGGTGGTGCAACCGGCTTGCAAGGCGACCTCGCCGGCCCTTTCATGCCTGCAAGGGTTTTCCCATGTGGCCGGGTCGTGTCCCTGCCGATTCGCCGGGTTGGACAGCGCCGGTGCCGGGCACGAGGCTTGCATTGCCACGGTTCCAGCGTTCGGGGGTGGACGATGGTGCTGGACGGATTCGAGGGCCTGGGAAGCGGGCGGCGGTCGTTGGGCCGATCGAGCGCCCCGTCGTTGCCTCCGCCGGGTCGCGAATCGACGGCCTGGATCCTCGCCCGCATCAACGAGTGCTGCTTCGAGCTCGGGTTGGACTCGGACCAGAACGTCCGCCGCCTGGTCGCGCTCTGCGGCACGCTGATGGGCGCCATCGACGTCACGTACGACCGGCTGCGCGACGGGCATCTGCGACCGGCCTACCGCTGGACGGAGGCGACCGGGTCGCAAGCGGTGACGGACCGGGTCGGGCCGGCCGGGACCGGGCCGGCCTCGGCGCCGCCGCCGGCGACGAACGGAGACGCGGGCGCCGGTGCGATGAACGGTCTCCAGGTGCTGCCGGTCGAGGGCGGTACGCGGGTGACGATGGGGGTGCGGTACGGCGGCGTCCGCTGGGGCGTCCTGCGGGTGGAGCTCGACCGCGTGCTGGTGGTCGGGGACATCGACCGGCGCATCCTGGAGTTCGTCGCGGCGGCGATCGGGATCGAGGAGCAGCGCGAGCATTCGGACGTGGCGCGCCGCCAGACCGAGGAGCGGTCGCGGCTGGTTTTCGAGTCGATCCGGGACGGACTGGGGATCGTCGACCCCGCCGAGAACATCGTCTTCGCCAACCAGGCCTACGCCGACATCCTGGGATACACCCGGGAGGAGATCGTCGCGAAGAACCTGCGGGAGCTCCTGGCGCCGGGCGAGCTGGACAAGGTCCTGGCGGAGACGGCGAAGCGCCGCGAGGGGCAGGCCAGCGTCTACGAGCTGGCGATGCGACGCAAGGACGGCGAGATCCGGCAGATCCGTGTCTCCGCGGTGCCGTGGCGCGACCCCGCCGGCACGTTCATCGGCACGATCGGGGCGATCGTCGACATCACGGAGGAGAAGCGCATCGAGGCGGAGCGGCGGGACGCGACGGCCCGCCTGCGCCGCGCCGTCGAGAAGACGATCCAGGCGATCACCACGATGGCCGAACTGCGCGACCCGTACACCGCCGGACACCAGCGGCGCGTCGCGCGCCTCGCCGCCGCCATCGCCCGCCACCTGGGTCTGGACGACGAGAAGGTCCAGGGTATCTACCTCGCCGGCGTCATCCACGACATCGGCAAGGTCGCGGTTCCGGCCGAGATCCTCAGCAAGCCGGGACGGCTCGAGAAAGCCGAGTTCCACCTGATCCAGGCCCACTGCACCACCGGCTACGACATCCTCAAGGAGATCGAATTCCCCTGGCCGATCGCTCAGATCGTCCTGCAGCACCACGAACGCCTCGACGGGTCGGGCTACCCGGGCGGACTGCGCGGCCCCGACATCCTGCCCGAGGCGCGCATCATCGCCGTGGCGGACGTCGTCGAGGCGATGGCGTCCCATCGGCCCTACCGGCCGGCGCTCGGCGTCCAGGCGGCCCTGGCGGAAATCCGCCAGAACGTCGGACGGCTCTACGACCCCGAGGCGGCGGAGATCTGCGCCCGATTGTTCGAGCGGGAGGGGTTCACCTTCGACTAGACTCCGCGGCGTGCCGCGACCCCGGGCCGTCGTTCCATGTTCCACCCGCGCGCTGCTCGGGTGCGCGTTCGCCTGCGCCGGGTTCGCCTGCGCCGGGTTCGCCTGCGCCGGACGTCCCACGGAGCGTGTCGCTCCCGATGCGGAACCCGGGACGGGCGAGGTCGGGCCCGATGCCGCGGCACCGCCTCCTCCTCCCGCCGTCGCGCCGGTCGACGCGTCGGTCCTCTCGGTCGCATCCTCCGCCGACACGTTCGACGGTCACGCCGGACCGGCGGGCGACGCGGGGCTGCCGCCGGCGTGGCCCGAGACGCCGATCGTTCCCCTTCGGGATCGGCCCGCGCTGGAGCGCGCCTGCCGGCGCGAGGACTGGGCGGCCTGCGTGGCGCTGGCCGACCGGCTGGCCGACGGCGCGGAGGCGGAGCGCGACGAGGTTCGCGCGGACGAGATCTACGGGCGGGCGTGCGACCAGGGACGGCGTGCGGACGCCTGCCGGCGGCTCGGCCTGCGGCGGCTGCGCCGTGCATCCACGCCGGCGGCCGCGAGCGCGGCGGCGGAACGCCTCGAACGGGCGTGCGCCGCCGGGTACCTCGATGCGTGCGCGACGCTGGGCGAGCTGTTGGTGCGGGGCGAACAGGTTCCGCGGAACGTCTACGTCGGCCTGCAGCGCCTCCAGCATGCGTGCCACGGAGGTTACGCCGCCGCCTGCGCCGCGACCCGGGGACTGCGGGAGATTGCCGATTCGTACGACCTTCCGCTGCCGCGCGCCATCCCGCCGGAGCCGGTCGAACCGGAGAAAAAGCCGCCGGCCGAGGCGGCCTGCCCGGCGCTGTTCCACGGAGCGTCGGCCGTGGCCTCCGGCGAGCGGCTCGACGGCGGCTTGGCGTGGCTGGCGCCGTCGCGGCTGGCGGCCGCGCTGCCGGAAACGGTCGAGGGCTGGGTCGTCGAGCCGGCTCCGCCGCGGGACGGCGACTCGTTCCTGCGCGGCACCGTCGCCGGCGCGCGACTCGTCGCCGGCGGCGCCGTCGTCGAACTCGTCGTGCGCGACCGCGCGACGGAGTGCACGCTGCAGCCGGGGACCGGGGCCGCGATGCTGGAGCGGACCGGGCGCGGGACGGAGGGGCGGCGGCCGGTCGAGGTGCACGGCGAGCCGGCCGTGCTGGCCGGTCCGCCGGAGGCGCGCGTGCTGGTGCTGTGGGTGGCCGATCGGTGCGATGTGCGCTGGACGGCCTCGGGTGTTCCGGACGATCGGTTGCTGGCGCTGGCGCGGTCGATGGACCCGGGGGTGCTGCGCCGGGAATGCGCCCGGCGCGAGACGGCCGACCATCGGCCGGTCTACGAGTAGCGCCGCCGCGCGCGCCGGACCCGCCCGCCCGGTCTCAGGGCGGACCGGCGGGGGCGAGGAGCGGTCGTGCTACGGGATGACGACCGCGCGCAGGCAGCTCGGGTCGCCCGAGCGGAGCAGGTCGAACGCCTTGTTGATCTCGGCCAGCGGGAAGCGGTGGGTGACCATCTCCCGGACGCGGACCTTGCCCAGGCGGGCCATTTCGATCAGCGGAGGATAGTCGACGGGGCGGCAGCCGAGGCTGCCGATCACTTCCTGCTCGAAGTACATGATCTTCATCACCGGCAGGCTCATCGGCTTGTCGGTGTAGCCGACGACGACCAGCCGGCCGCCCTTGCGGATCGTGCCGAACGCGGCCTCCATCGTCGCCGGATTGCCGATGCACTCGAACGCGACATCGACGCCCATGCCCCCGGTGAGCTTGCGCACGTCCTTGGCCAGGTTCTGGGTCTGCTTGGCGTTGATCACCGCGAAGGCGCCGAACGACTTGGCGTACTCGAGCTTCTTGTCGAGGACGTCGACCGCGATCACCTTGCAGCCGATGCTGGCGGCGATCTGGACGGCGTTCATGCCGACGCCGCCGCAGCCCATCACGAGGCACGAGTCGCCGGGGCGGAGGCCGGCCCGACGGGTGACGGCGAAGTAGGGGGTCGAGGTGGCGTCGGCGATGATCGCGCCCTCGACGAGCGGCACCTCCTCCGGCAGCGGGAAGGCGTCCTTGGCGGGCGCCAGGACGTACTCGGCATAGGCGCCATCGATGTTGTTGCCGAACATCACCATGCTCTGGCAGATGTTCTCGCGGCCCGTGCGGCAGAAGAAGCAGGTGCCGCAGGACAGGACCGCCGGGAGCAGCACCCGGTCACCGACCTGGAAGTTTTTCACGCCGTCCCCGAGCTTCGCCACCGTGCCGGACGCCTCGTGGCCGAGGATCAGCGGGGGTTTCTTGGCGGTCGGCACCCCGTGGTCGATGTAGTGCAGGTCGGTGTGGCACACCCCGCAGGCGGCGACCTGGACCAGGATCTGGCCCGGGCCGGGCTCCGGCGTGGGCACGTCCTCGAGTTTCAACGGCTGGTTCGGTCCGTGGAATACGGCGGCACGCATCGTCTCCTCCTCCTTGTCAGCGGTCCTTCCAGACCGGCTTCCGCTTCTCGGCGAAACTCGCCAGCCCCTCCCGCACGTCCTCCGTGCGGTACAGGTCGGCGAGGAAGATCGCGCCGGCGCGGTCGAGCGCCGCGGCGATCGGGATGCCGTCGCACTGGTCGGCGGCGCGGGCGGCGAGTCGCAGGACGCTGCCGCTCCAGCGGGCCACGCGGCCGACGAAGGCGCGAATCGCGTCCTCCGTCCCCTCGGCCGGCAGCACCGCGTTGGCCAGACCGACCTGGAACGCCCGTTGCGCGTCGATCCGGTCGCCGGTCAGGATCAACTCCATCGCCACCGCGCGCGGAATGCGCCGCGGCAGCGCCGCGGCGGCGATCGGCGGGAAGAACCCGAGGGTGATCTCGGGGACGCCGAAGCTCCCCTTGGGGCCCATCAGGATCAGGTCGCAGAACAGCACCAGCTCGGCGCCGCCGCCCAGCGCGGCCCCTTCCACCACCGCCACCGTCGGCACCGAGGCGCCCCGCATCGTCTGGAACAGGCGCCCGAACGCGGTGATCATCGCCGGGGCCTTGTCCGGGGAGTGGTCGGCGACCTCGACGCCCGCCGAGAACGCCTTGCCGCGGGCCCGCAACACGACCACGCGGGTCTGCGGGTCCCGGCCCGCCTCCTCGAAGGCGGCGGCCAGGGCGTCGATCATCGGCAGGTCCAGCACGTTGAGCGGCGGACGGTCCAGCGTGATCGTGCGGACCCCTTCCGCAAACGACACCTCGATCGTCTTCCCATCGGCCATCGGCGGCTCCTTTCCCCGCGGGCGGTCTCTCCCGGGCGCCGGCGGTCGTATCACCGGGACGCAGGCCCGTCAACCCGGCCACCACCCCTGCCTCCGGCGGCCGCATCCCTGCCGCCGCAAGACGCTGGTATACTGCAGCGCAGGAGGAGGAGGTGGACGATGCGCGGAATCGAAAGCCTCGGGGAGGCGCGCAGGACCATCCGGATCCTGACGGTCCTGCTGCCGGCGACGCTGGCCGGGCCGGCGGCCGCGGACGAGGCGCCGGAGATCGTGGTGCGGGCGGCGTGGGGCTCGGGGGACGGCGCGCTGGGACGGAGCGGCGGCGACGAGTCGGCGCCCGTCGGGCCGATGAGCTTCGTCGTCGGCCCCGCCGGCGAGGTGCTGGTGCTCGACCAAGTCAACCGTCGCGTGGCGCGCCTCGACCCGCGCGGCCGCTGGCTCGGCGCCGTGCCCGTCGGCCTCGACACTTTCCAGGACCTCGCCCTCGCCCCCTGCGGACAACTCGTGCTCCTCGACCGGCTCGTCGCGCAGGTCGTCCGCGTGCTGGACGCCGGCGGCGCCCTGCTCGCCGAGACGCCGCTCGTCGGCCCCGGGATCGCCGAGGGGGGCGGGACGACCGCGCTGTTCGCGCGGGACGACGGGGTGTGGGTCGAATACGACCACCGGCGCTCCGTCCGCGTGCTCGACGCCCAGTTCCACGAGCCGTTCTACCGCGCCGAACGGACCGGCCGGCCGCTGGCGGGCGGCCTCCAGGGACACGCCCGCCTCGCGGGACCCGCGGCGGTCGAGGTCTGGACGGTCGATCCCGGGCGCGACGTGGTCGCCGCGCAGGCGGAGCTGCGCTACGCCGGGACGGTGCGGCGGATCGCGGCGTTGGCCGGGGACGCGCAGGGACGCGTCGTGCTGGCGGCGCACCTGTGGGAGGAGGACCCCGAGACGTTCGCGGCGCGCGACGAGCGGCTGGAAGTCCGGGTGCTGGACGGGGCGCTGGTGGAGCAGCGGCGCTTCGAGACGTCGCCGTCGGTCGGCGCCTGGGAACAGTTCAAGGAGTTCGAGGTGACGCCGGACGGCGCGATCTGGCAGCTCGCGTTCGTCGAGGCGGGCGTCGAGGTGCGGCGATGGCGGCCCTGAGGCTCGCGCTCGTCGCCGCGTGTGCCGCCTGGCTGGGCGTGCCCGCGGTCGCCGCGGCCGACCCGGCGGAGATGACGCGCGACGAGATCATCCGTCTTGCGGTTTCCGGCGTCGGCTACTCCTACTGGTGGGGCAACGGCTGCTGGCGTACCGACGGCACGCAGCACGGTTCGTGCTCGGGAAGCTGCCCGTCGTGCACCCACACCGGCAGCTACGGCGCCGACTGTTCGGGGTTCGCGGCGAAGGTCTGGCAGGTGCCCAGCCCTTCGCCCGTCTCGACCTGCGCCCACCCGTACTCGACCTGGCACTTCACCTGCACCGAGACCTGGTGGACCGCGATCGCGCGGGGCTCGCTCCAGAAGGGCGACTGCGCCTCGTACCGCGTCGACGGCTGTCCCGGCAGCGGCGGCCACATCGTCGTCTGGGAGCGCGGCGACCCGTGGGGTTCGATGTGGACCTACGAGGCGCGCGGATGCTCCTACGGCATCGTCCACAACAGCCGCACGCTCTCGTCGTCCTACCGGGCGATCCGGCGCGCGCGGTTGACCAGCGGTTGCGTGCCGGCGGCGGAGGTCTGCAACGGCGACGACGACGATTGCGACGGCTCGACGGACGAAGGCGACGTGTGCCTGCTGGACGAGGAGGTGCTCCAGCAAGCGGCGCAGTACGACGGCGGCGGCCACAGCGACATCGATGGGGACGGCCGGGCCGACGTCTGCGGGCGCGCCGCGGCCGGCTGGCGCTGTCACGCCTCGACCGGGACCGGCTTCGGCGACGAGATCGCCGGTCCCGCTCTGTCCGACGCCAGCGGCTGGGCCGACGTCACGAACTACTCGACGATCCGCATGGGCGACATCGATGGCGACGGCCTGGCCGACGTCTGCGCGCGCGCCAACGCCGCGTTCTACTGCTGGAAATCGACGGGCGCCGGGTTCTCGGCCGCGATCGAAGGCCCGCCGCTGTCGGACGCCTCCGGCTGGAGCGCCGAGCCGTACCTCACGACGATCCGCCTGGCCGACTTCAACGGGGACGGCCGCGACGACCTGTGCGCGCGCGCGGCGGCCGGCTGGCGCTGCTACCCCTCGACCGGCGACGGCTTCGCCGCCGCGGCGACGACCGACCAGATGTCCGACGACGCCGGTTGGGCGCACCCGGAACACTACGGCACGATCCGGATGGGCGACGTGAACGGCGACGGCCGCGCCGACGTCTGCGCCCGGGCCAACGCCCGCGTCTACTGCTGGCTGTCCGACGGCGCGGGGTTCCCGGCGCGGATCGATGGACCGGAACTGTCCGACGACGGCTCGTGGGACGAACCGCGCTACTTCCGCACGATCCGCGTCGGCGATGCCGACGGCGACGGTCGGGACGACCTCTGCGCCCGCGGCTACGCCCGCGTCTACTGCTGGCTGTCCGACGGCGCGGGGTTCCCGACGCGGATCGATGGGCCCGCCTGGGGCGACCCGCAGAACTGGGACGAGATCCAGTACTACGCCACGATCCGGTTCGGCGGCCCTCCGCCGCCGGTCTGCCGTCCGGCCGACGAGGTCTGCGACGGGGCCGACAACGATTGCGACGGCGAGGTCGACGAAGGGTGCAACGCCGAGGCGGACGCCGGCGAAACCGAAGACGCGCTGCGGCACGATATCGGCCGCCTGGAGATCACCCCGCTGGAAGGAACCGGGGACGCCCCGGGCGAGGTCCCGGTCGTCTACGTCTACGAGGAAGGCGGGTGCGGGTGCGCGGCACCGGGCGCCCGCCGGCCCGGGCCGCTCGCCGCCTGGGTCGCGCTCCTGGGCCTGGTCGGAACGCTGGGAAGACTCCTCCGCCGCCGGGCCGGTCCGCGGCGGGGAGGACCGACGGGCCGGTGAACCCGGCCGGCGGCGCGCACCCCGACAGACGCGGCCG
>JAAZOP010000291.1 GCA_012797735.1 Myxococcales bacterium | reverse complement strand
CGCGCCGGCGGCGCGGCGGGCGTCGCGCCAGGCGGCCTCGGCGGCGGCCTTCGTCTCGTTGTCGTCGGAGCCCGGCATGTCCGGCTTCCGGTTCCTCCCGTCCGGCCCTCGAGAGCACTGTGGTCGGCCGGGCATCGCGCGTCAAGTTTCGGCGCCGAGGCGCGGTGGCTGCCGACCAGTACGGTATTCGTACCCGTTCACGGCCTCCAGCACGGCTGGCCAGAGAACGAGTGGCGCGTCGGCGAGGGCCGCGCCCGAGCCGATGCGCGGGGGGCCGCCCCCAACCCTCACCGCTCGACCCTCAACGCGCGGCCCCGCGGTCGCGACCTTGGTTGCGGCCGCAGGCCGCGCTACGCTGGCGCCATGCGCGACGGAAGAGAGGGTCATCGGGCGGTTCGGACAACGGCGTGGTGCGGCGTCGGCCTGGCGTTGCTGCTCGCGGGCTGCGGCGACGGGGGAGGCTCCGGGGCGGACGGCGGGACGGACGCGCCGGCGGAGGCCGATCGGGCGGACGGGCGGGACGTGCCGATCGCCGACACGTCGGAGATTCCGCCGACGGCCGACCCGCGACCGCGGATCTTCGTGCCGCGGGTCGTGCCGGACGAGCCCGGGGGCGCGATCGAGGACCACAAGCAGCGGATGGCGATCTTCTGGTTCGGGCGGGTGACACGGCGCGACGACTTCGTGCAGTGCCGGGTCGGCTACGACGACGTGCTCTGGATGATGCAGTGCGCGGTGTTCGACCGGGAAATCTACGACGAGGCGCCGGACGCCGCCTCGATCCCGGAGTGGGACGCGCTCCGGCTGTACTTCGACCTGGACGGCGACCCGGCGAAGCGGGCGATCGATGCGCGGTCGTGGCGGATCGATGCGCAGGCGGGACGACACGGAACGTCGCAGACGGCGGTGTACCGGGGCGAAGCGGGCGCGTGGGTCGCGGCGGGGGTCGAGGCGGGGGAGGACTGCCGGGGGACGCCCGGAGCGTTGTGCGTGGGGAAGGGGTATCGGGGCGAGGAGCGGGACCAGAGCCGCGGGTGGCACGTCAACTTCTTCGTGCCGTGGGCGGCGCTGGGGCTGTCGGGGCCGCCGGGCGCCGGGGCGCGGCTGTGGAACGTCGCGTTGACCGCGAGCGACCGGGACAGCCTCGACGGGACGCTCCGGGGCGCCCCGCAGCACTGGCCGGGCGCCGGGTTCGACGAGAACGACCCCTCGACGTGGGGCGCGTGGGAGTTCCTCGACGGCCACTTCTTGTCCCGGGAGGAGAGCGGAGCGACGCCGGGACACGGCCGGCCGGCGTACGCGGTGGCCTACGAGCCGCCGGCGCACGCGGCGGGGACGGAACAGACGATCGAGATCCGCCAGGGGGAAGGCAGCGACGTGATCGACGAGGGGGCGGTCGGCGCGTCCGAGGTGCTGTGCTCGGGGGACGACGACTACAACTTCGGCGACGGGCCTTCGAGCTGGGGCGGCAACACGGGCCGGGAGTACTTCCACGTGCAGGACCAGGAGGACTACGCGGACTGGCCGTGCTTCTCGCGGATCTACGTCAAGTTCCCGCTGGCGCGGGTGCCGGCGGGGCAGGTGGTCGTGTCGGCGGCGCTGCGGATGCATCACGCGATGCCGACGAGCGGCGGCGACGAGGGGGAGTGGTCGCTGATCCAGGCGTTCGAGGTGCCGGCGGTGCTGCGTGACGGGGTCACGCCGTGGGACGCGACGAACCTGACGTGGAACGACGCTCCGCTGCCGGTCGAGAACTGCGCGGGCTTCTGGGGCGACCGGACGGGGATGACCGAGACCGGCTGGGACGACCTGCCGGAGTGGCGGTGGGACGTGGGTCGGGCGGTGGGGCGCGCGGTCGAGGCGGGGGCGGAGCACGTCGCGTTCGCGCTGTATTCGGCGGACAGCGAGTACCACACGGGAAAGCAGTTCGTGCGGTCCTCGGACTTCCCCGACTGGGGCGACCCGACGCAGCGGCCGACGCTCGAGGTGGTGGTCGCCGACCCGGAGTAGGGCGCCGGGCCGCGCGATACGCGCCGGGCGCGCCGACGCGACGAAGTCCGGACGGGCGCGGCCGGCGGGGAACGGGCCGCGGAAGGAAAGGACGGGTCAGCGGCGGCGGCCGCGGCGAAGGCCCGCCAGGAAGAGGCGGAGGCGGTCCATCGCCTCCTCGAGCAGCGGGAGGGAGGCGGCGAAGGCGCAGCGGACGTGCCCTTCACCGGAGGGACCGAAGGCGTCGCCGGGGACGACGGCGACGCGCTGCTCGCGGAGCAGGCGGGCGGCGAACTCCCGGGACGAGAGTCCGGTGCCGGCGATCGAAGGGAACGCGTAGAAGGCGCCCGCGGGGCGGACGCAGGGGAGGCCGAGCTCCGCGAGGCTGCGGGTGACGAAGTTCCGGCGCAGTCGGTACTGGTCGCGCATGGCGAGGCGGCCGGCGCGGCCGTGGCGCAGGGCCTCGAGGGCCGCTTCCTGGGCGGGGGCGGGGGCGCAGAGCATCGCGTACTGGTGGATGCGGTTCAGCGCGTCGATCAGGTGCCGCGGAGCGCAGGCGTAGCCGACGCGGAAGCCGGTCATGGCGAAGCTCTTGGAGAAGCCGCGCAACAGCACCGTGCGCTCGCGCATGCCCGGCCGGGAGAGGATCGACCGCCCCGGCTCGTCGAAGGTGAGTTCGGCGTAGATCTCGTCGGCGACGACGGCGAGGTCCCGTTCGCAGGCGAGGCGGGCGAGGGCGTCGGCGGTGCGGTCGTCGAGGACGGCGCCGGTGGGATTGCAGGGGAAGTTGAGGAGCAGGACGCGGGTGCGCGGGGTGCAGGCGCGGGCGACGTCGTCGGGGTCGAGCGCGAAGCCGCGGGCCGGAGTGGTGGGGACGGCGACGGGACGGCCGTGCACCAGCGCGACGGACGGGGCGTAGGACACGTAGCAGGGCTCGTGGAAAACGACCTCGTCGCCGGGCTCGACCAGGGCGCGCAGCGCGAGGTCGAGGCCCTGGGAGACGCCGACGGTGACGAGGACCTCGTCGGCCGGGTCGTAGCGCACGCCGGTCTCCTCGGCGACGTGGTCCGCGATCGCGGCGCGGAGGGGCAGGAGGCCGAGGTTCGGGGAGTAGCCGGTGCGGCCCCGTTCGAGCGACCAGATGGCGTTTTCCCGGACGTGCCAGGGGGCGTCGAAGTCGGGTTCGCCGATGGCGAGGGAGATCAGGCGCCGCCCGCGCTCGTCGGGTCCGGTTCCGGCGGCGCGGACCAGTTCGAAGAACTCGCGGATGCCCGAGCGGGGGAGCGCGGCGACGTGGCGCGCGACCAGCGAGTCCCGCGGCGGTGCGGCGGGGTTCGCGCGAGGCCGCGGCGACGAGGCGCGGGAGCGGGTCCGGCGGCGCTCCACCTACGGACTCACCGGCAGCCGCTCGGCGGGGCCGCGCGGGCGGATCGCCACGCCGTGCTGCTTGTAGGCGCGGAGGATGAAGTGGGTCGAGGTGGAGGTGACGCCCTCGAGGGTGGCGAGGCGTTCGGCGACGAAGAAGGCGACCTCACGGAGGGTCTTGCCTTCCACGAACAGCAGGAGGTCGTACCGGCCGCTCATCAGGTACACGGCGTGGACCTCGTCGAATTCGGCGATGCGGCGCGCGACCCGGTCGAAGCCCCCCTCGCGCTCGGGGGTCATCTTGACCTCGATCACGGCCTTGACGCGTTCCTCGCCGGTGCGTTCGTCGTCGAGGATCGCGCGGTAGCCGAGGATCGTGCCGTCGCGTTCGAGACGGCGGAGGCGGTCGCGGACATCCTTGGGGGTGGTGCCGAGCGCCTTGGCGAGCAGTTCGGGTTTCGTGAGAGCGTCCTCCTGGAGCAGTTTCAACAGCGGGTCCATCGCTTCCTCCCGGCGGGTCGTTCGCCGGGCCGAACCTAGCACGCTCGAGCGAGGCCGCGAAGCGGTCTGGCGCGAAGCCGTTGCCGAGGGCCCAGGCCTGCAGGCGGGAAGGCGCGTGAGGGCACGCGAGAGGGCGCGGAGGCGGAACGAGGCGGCGGGGGATCGTGGAGGGCGCGGCGGCGGGCGTTCACCTGCGGGGCGGGACGGTGGTACGCTGCGCGCGTGCGCGGATGGCGGCCGATGCGTCTTCGGGTGGGTCTGGCGGCGGCGGTGGGGCTCGTCGCGGGGTGTCCGGCCTCGCCGTTGCCGGAGGACGAATACGTGCGCGAGGTGGCGGGCGCGGGGCGGGCGGAGCGGGCGAACCGGTACGGGGAGGCGTCGGAGGGGTACGAGCGGGCGGCGGAGCGGACGGCGGACGAGGCGGTGGCGCGGTCGGCGCTGTACCGGGCCGCGATCACGGCGGACCAGGCGGGCGAGGCCGAGCGGGCGATGGCGTTGTACCTGTCGGTGGCGGAGCGGTGGCCCGGGACGCAGGACGCGGGGCGCGCGTTGTACGACGCGGGGCGGCTGGCGCAGCGGTCCGGCCGGGAGGACGAGGCGATCGGATTGTGGCGGCGCCTGATCCGGGACGAGCCGGCGTCGGCGATGTCGGAAGTCGCGGTGCGGCGGCTGTACCAGGCGTACGAGGACCGGGGGGACCTGGAGGGCTTCGCGGCGCTGGTGGAGGAGGAGCTGGATCGGGGCCTCGACCGGGACGTCGACCTGGTGGCGGCGCTGCGGCTGTACCGGGCGCGGGCCTGGGCCGCGCTCGACCGGCCGCGGGAGGCGTACGCGGACCTGGAGGCGGGCCTGGAGCGCTGCCCGTATCCGTACTGCGTGTTCTGGGACGACCTGCCGTGGGAGGGGGCGCGGATCGCGCGGGACCGGGGGGAGTGGCAGCGCGCGGTCGAGTGGATCGACCGCCTGCTGTTCTGGAAGGAGGAGTGCTGGTTCTTCAACGGGTCGTTCTACTCGGCCTACTTCGACGACGCGCAGCGGCTGAAGGCGGAGCTGTTGCGGGACGAGCTGGGGGACGCGGCCGGGGCGGCCGAGGCGTTCCTCGACCTGGAGGAGTTCACGGACTCGGTCCTGCGGGACGACGGGCTGTTCGAGGCGGCGAAGCTGTATCTGGGTCCGCTGGCGGACCCGGAGCGGGGGTGCGCCCTGCTGCGCAGGCTGATCGAGGACTATCCCGACTCGAACCATCGCCGGGCGGCACGCGAGCTGTCGGCGCGGCCGCCGTGCGCGGAGTGAGCGGCGTTCGATGCCGAGCATGCTGGACATTCCGTGGCAGACGCTGGCCACCGTCCTGACGACGGTGGGCGGGTACGCGCTGGCGTTCGTGCTGATTCCGCGGATCGTGATGGACCGGCGCGAAGCGGGAGCGACCCTCGCGTGGATCCTCGTGATCGCGTTCCTGCCGTACGCGGGGGCGCTCCTGTACTTCCTGATCGGCCGGACGCGGATCTGGCGGCGGCGGCGGAAGCGGGGACGGGCGCACGACGCCTTCCTGCGGGTCCTGGGCGGTCTGCCGCGGACGGCGGCGGCGTGCGACGCGAAGGCGATGCTGCCGGAGCTGCCGGGGCCGGCGGGCGAGATCGCGCGGGTCGGGGCGTGCCTCGGGGGCTCGCCGGTGCTGGCGGGGAACCGGGTGGAGGTGCTGATCGACGGGGAGAAGACCTACGACCGGATGGAGGAGGCGATCCGGTCGGCGCGGCACCACGTGCACATGATGAGCTACATCTTCCGCGAGGACCCGGCGGGCGTGCGGTTCCGGGACGCGCTGGCGGAGCGCGCGCGGGCGGGGGTGACGGTGCGGCTGCTGGTGGACGGAGTCGGTTCGCACCGGCTGTCGCGGCGGTTCCTGCGGCCGTTGCTGGAGGCGGGGGGGCGGTTCGCCGTCTTCATGCCCGTGCTGCCGCTGCGACCGCACTGGCGGCCGACGCTCCGCAACCACCGGAAGATCCTGGTGTGCGACGGCCGGGTCGGGTTCACCGGCGGGTTGAACATCGGGGACGAGTACCGCGGGCGGAAGAGGAAGTTCGCGCCGTGGCGGGACACGCACGTGCGGCTGGAGGGGAGCGCGGCGCTCCGGTTGCAGGAGATCTTCCTGGAAGACTGGCTGTTCGCCACCGACGAGGACGTGCCGGACCCGGCGCACTTCCCCGAGACGCCCGCGGCGGGCGAGGACCTGGTGCAGGTGATCGAGAGCGGCCCCGACCAGGACCACGGGGCGATCCACGCGGTCGTCTTCACGGCGATCAGCCAGGCGCGGCGCAGCGTGTTCATCACCACGCCGTACTTCGTCCCGGATCTCGCCGTGCTGATGGCCCTCAAGACCGCCGTCTGGCGCGGAGTGGACGTGCGGATCCTCGTGCCCGGGAAGTCGGACCTGCCGCTGGTGCGGCTCGCGGGGCGCTCCTACTACCGCGAACTGCTCGAGGCGGGCGTGAAGATCTACGAGCACCGGCCGGGGATCCTGCACGCCAAGACGATGGTCGTGGACGGGGCGTGGACCACGATCGGATCCTCGAACATGGACATCCGGTCGTTCCGGCTGAATTTCGAGGCGAACGTGCTGGTGTTCGGGGAGGCGGTCGGGAAGCGGATGGAGGAGATCTTCCTGGACGACATCGCCCGGGCCCAGCCGGTCGAACTGCGGTCCCTGCGGCGCAAGCCGGCGCGGGCCCGGTTCCTCGAGGCGGTGGCGCGGGTGCTCTCGCCCGCGCTGTAGCTGCGGCGCGCGCCCCCCGGCGGCCGTTCGTCGTTCGCAGCGCGTGACGCAATCGTGACGTGCGGTGGAACACCCTGGGCGGGCGGGCGAACCCGCGGCGCGACCCCGGGTCGTGGGGCCTGGTGCGCGCGCGGCGGAACGCCCGGCGGGGTGCGACGATGCGAAGACTGGGTCTGGCGGCGGCGTGGGCGTACACGTGGCTCTGGTTCGCGCCCCTGTTTGCGGTGCTGACGGCGGCGATGGGCACGGCGTCCTGGCTGCTGTCGTTCGCGACGCGGCGCGGAGCGGATGCCTGCGGCGTGATCTGGGGCCGCGTCGCGCTGGCGCTCGCCGGAGTGCGGGTGCGGGTGCACGGCCGGGAACGGGTCGAGCGGGGCCGGCAGTACGTGGTGATGAGCAACCACCGCAGCCACTTCGACGCGCTGGTGCTGTACGGGCACCTCGGGCTGCCGTTCCTGTGGGTGATGAAGCTCGAGCTGCGGAAGGTCCCGTTCCTGGGACCGGCGTGCGCGCGGCTGGGGCACATCTTCATCGATCGGCGGGACCGGGAACAGGCGGTGGCGGCGCTGCGCGCGGGGTTGACGCGCTCCGCCGGGAACTCGGTGCTGTTCTTCCCCGAGGGGACGCGGTCCTCGACCGGGGACCTGTTGCCGTTCAAGAAGGGCGGCTTCGTGCTGGCGGCCGACGCCGCCCT
>JAAZOP010000290.1 GCA_012797735.1 Myxococcales bacterium | reverse complement strand
GGCGCCCCGGCCGCGCAATGTCGCGGAGCGGCACCCGCCCGGGGGGAACCTGCCGCGGCCGGCAGCGCTTCCGCCCATCCCTGTGGCCGCCGCGCGGGGAGGGATTGTCCGGACCGGGAGCCGCCCGACCGGCGGGCGTTCTGGCTCCTTGACCGGCTTTCGGGCCGGACGCTAGCATCCGCCCGTCGAGGGGGAGCCAAGGAGGCGGGGCCGATGCGGACGACGATCCTGGCCGCAACGTTCCTGGCGCTGGCGAACGCGGGGTGTCCGGCGTCGAACGCCGGCGGGGCGGGCGGCGGTGCGCGGCCGGCGTTCGAGATCCCGGCCGCCACACCGCAGCCGGAGGGTGCGGACCGGGGGGCGTTGCGCGAGGGGTTCACGCGGGAGCACCCGTGGCGCGCCGTGCTGGAGCGCGCCGGACGCTGGAAGCCGACGTTGGAGGAGGAGTGGCGCGAGCCGGCGGCGGGGAGCGAGACCTGGCGGCACTTCGACCTGCTGGTCGCCGACCGGCAAGGCGGCGCGGTGCAGGTGGTCGGCGAGAACGAGGACATGCTGGTGGCGGTCTGGATCCCGGAGGACGACCTGGCGCTGGTCACCGTCCAGCAGGTCGCGCTCGCTCCCTCCGCCGGCGGATCGCTCGACGCCGGCGACCCCGGCGTGCGGTTGGCGGGCGGGGTGCCGGTCGAGCGGCTGGAGCAGTCGGGGGGGTGGAGCCGGGTGCGCGTCGCCCTGCCGGAGCTGGAGGCGGAGGGGTGGATCCCCGACGTGCTCTTGGCCCGCATCTACCGCAGCAGCGACTTCGACACCGCGGGCGTCGAGGTGGCGCTGGAGCCGGCGGTCGGGCTGGAGGTCCGGAGTTCCTCGATCGGCGGCACGCTCGCCGTGCTCCGGCCCCGAGCCGACGTCGCGGTCCGCGCCCGGGCGCTCGGAGAGCCCGCGCTGGGATGGCGCGAGATCGAGGTCCCGGCGGCGCGGTTCTGGGTGCGGGGCTTCGCGCCGGTCGAGGGGTTGACGGCGGTGGCGGCGCAGGAGGCCCCCGGACCCAGCCATGCGATCGCCGCCTGGCACATCCGCGGCGAGCACCACTGGCTGCAGGTGCCGATCGGGCAGGAGGTCCTGACCGGGCCGGAGGGCGAGGCGTTCGCGGTGACGACGATGGGGACCAAGCTGATGGTGGACGTCGCCCGGCGCGCGCCGAAGCGCACGGCGGTCACGATCCGGACGGTGTGGGGCGAGGCGCCGGGCTGGGTGGTGTGCGAGCCGGTGCCGGACGGGATGCCGCAACCGATCATCGACACGTGCGTGATTCCGTGGAACGAGTAGCGCGGGGCGGAGACGGGAGGCGGGCGCGGTGACCGAGTTCCTCGTCGAGGGTGGACATCCGATCTCGGGGACGATCGTCCCGTCGGGCAACAAGAACGAGGCGCTGCCGGTGATCGCCGCGACGGTGGCGGCGGGGGGCCCGGTGACGCTGGAGAACGTGCCGCGCATCGGCGACGTCCACCGGCAGCTCGCGATCGTCGAGCGGCTCGGGGCGCGGGTCGAATGGCGGGACGAGCACACGGTGGTGATCGACCCGGCGGGAGTCACCGGCGCCGAGCCGGACCCGGCGCTGTGCGGGCAGATCCGCGCCTCGTTCCTGCTGGCCGGCGCCCTGCTCGCCCGCCGCGGCGAGGTGCGGCTGCCGCGGCCGGGCGGGGACCGGATCGGGCGGCGGCGGGTCGACACGCACCTGCTGGCCTTGGGGGCGTTGGGGGCGGAGATCGAGGTCGACGGCGGCTACCGCCTGCGCGCCCCCGGGGGGCTCCGCGCCGCGGAGATCTTCCTCGACGAGGCCTCGGTGATGGCGACGGAGAACGCGCTGATCGCCGCAGCCGGAACGAAGGGCGAGACCGTGATCTACAACGCGGCGTCCGAGCCGCACGTGCAGGGCCTCTGCCGGATGCTCCAGACGCTCGGCGCCGCGATCGACGGCGTCGGCTCCAACGTGCTGCGCGTGCAGGGCGGGCCGCTGCGCGGCGGCACGCACCGCATCGGACCGGACCACATCGAGATCGGGTCGTTCATCGGACTCGCGGCGGTCACCGGCGGCGCGCTGCGCATCCCCGGCGTGCGGCCGGCGGACCTGCGCAAGATCCGCATGGACTTCCGGCGGCTCGGGGTGCGCACCGAAATCGAGGACGACGACCTGATCGTTCCGGGCGGCCAGGAACTGGCGGTCCAGGCCGACATCGGCGGCGCGATCCCGAAGCTCGACGACGCCCCCTGGCCCGGCTTCCCCGCCGACCTCACCTCGATCGCGCTGGTCACCGCCACCCAGAGCCGCGGCACGGTGCTGGTCCACGAGAAGCTGTTCGAGAGCCGGCTGTTCTTCGTCGACCGGCTGATCCAGATGGGCGCCCAGATCGTGCTGTGCGACCCGCATCGCGCCGTCGTGATCGGTCCCTCGCCGCTCGTCGGCGCGACCCTCTCCAGTCCCGACATCCGCGCCGGCATGGCCCTGCTCATCGCCGCCCTCGCCGCCCAGGGCCAGAGCCTGATCCAGAACGTGGAGCAGATCGATCGCGGCTACGAGAAGATCGAGGAGCGCCTGGCCGCCGTCGGCGCGCGGCTGGTGCGGACGTCGTGCTGGGACGGCGTCGACCGCCGCAAGGACGCCCCGGGAGAACCCTGACGCACCTCCGCCCCGGCCGGGCCACCCGGACGCCGGACGGAACCTCGCGCGGATCGGCGCGGGCGCAACGCCGGCCAACCGGCCGGGACCGTTCGCCTTCCCCGGCCGACGCCTCCCGGCCGGACCGGCAGGAGGCCCGACGCAAAGGCGGTGACGCCGGACGGCGTCGAATGGTACGATGGGTGCGGCATGACGCGGGCGCAACGCGAAGGATTGTTGGCGGCGGCGCTGGTGGCGCGGGCGAAGGCCGGCGACGTGCGCTCCTTCGAGGCGCTGGTGCGGCGCTACCGGCCCCGCATCTTCGCCCTCGCCTTGCACCTCACCGGCTCCGCCCACGACGCCGACGACATCGCACAGGACGTGTTCCTCAGCGCGTTCCGCTCGCTGCACGCCTTCGAAGGGCGGAGCGAGTTCTTCACCTGGCTCTACCGGATGACCGTGAACAAGGCGCTCAGCGCCTTCCGCACGCGCCGGCGACGGCGCGAGGACGAACTGGACGAGGATCCCCGCGTCGAGCTGGCCGTGGAGGTCGACGCGCGGGGCAACCCGGTGCGGGCCGCCGAACTGCGCCAGACCTACGCGCGCCTCGTCGAAGCGCTCGACGCCCTGCCGAACGACATGCGGACCACCGTGGTGCTGGTGGCGCTGCAGGGACTGTCGTACGGCGAGGCGGCGGTCGTGCAGGGGGTGCCCGAGGGAACGATCGGCTGGCGGATCCACGAGGCGCGCAAGCGGCTGGCGCTGGCGCTCGCGCCCGAGGAGCCGGACGATGCGCCGACCCCCGGCGAGTCCGCGGAACTCGCCCGGATGCTCGACGGCTACGAACTGCACTGAACGCGCGCCGGCCCCCTCCCCGACAACGCGAGCAGACGAGGGAACGGCGACCGCGCCGACGCCTACGGCGGCAGCGTCGCCGTCGCGGTCGCCGTCCGTCCCTCCTCGACGACGATCTGGACCTGCGTCCCGGCCCGCTCCGCGGGCGTCGCCCGCAGCGTCCACGCGCCGGCCCGGACGTGCTCGAACACGACGCGTCCGGTGTCGTCGGTCGTCGGCCCGCGGCGCGCTCCGGGGCCGGGCATTCCGGGCAGCGCGGCGCGCCCCGTCGCCGACTCGACGAGCGTCACGGGGACGCCGGCGGCGGGGGCCCCCGAAGACTCCACCACCGTCGCCTCGACGCGCCCGCCGGGCGTCACGCGCAGGACGACGTTCTCCGCGCCCGCCGTCGCGTCCACGACGACCGGCGCGGACGGCGCGTAGCCCGCGGCCGAGGCGACGAGGCTCCACGTGCCGGGGGCGACCCCGGCCAGTTCGAAGGCACCGTCGGTTCCGGTCATCCGCCCGCGGGGATCGCCGGGCACGGGCGCCCCGCTCTGCGGGTCGAGCAGCAGGACGAAGGCGTCGGCCACGGGCGCGCCGGACTCGTCGAGGACGCGCCCGCGGATCTTCACCCCCGGCTCCAGACGCACCTCGACGCCGTCCAGGCGGCCCGAGGCCGGCAGCGTCACGACGGCGCGGCCCGGGGAATACTGCGGGTGCGAGACCTGGAGCTCGTAGGATCCCGGCGCGAGATCGGCGACCTCGAACGAACCGTCGGGGCTCGAACGGGCCCGGCCGGCGATGGAGGCGGGCGACGGAGCGTCGCCGCCGGCGCCCAGGGCGCGGGCGAAGATCCGGGCGTCCTCGATGCCGGCGCCGCCGGCGGCGTCGCGCACGAACCCGGCGATCGCGCCGGCGGGGAGTTCCAGGTTCAGCTCGTGCTCGGGCACGTCGGGGATGACGACCCGCAGCGGCGCGCGTTCGACGCGGACGAGGTACGGACCGGGGGCGACGTCCTCGAGGAGGTAGCGGCCGTCGTCGCCGGCGACGGTGTTGCGGCGGCCTCCCAGCATCTCCTCCTCGGGCTGGAAGCTGACGGAGGCGCCGGGCACCGGCGCGCCGGCCTGGGTCACGAGCCCGGAAACGGTGGTGCCGCCGCCGAGCAGGAAATCGACGGTGGTGGTCTCGCCGCTGCGGACCACGGCCTCCTTCGGCGTGGAGAACTCGGGGCCGCGCCAGCGGCCGCCCGTCTCGGCCGGAGGCACGACGACCATCACGTCGTAGCGTCCCGCCTCGAGTCCTTCGAGACGGTAGCTGCCGCCGGCCCCGACCTGCGTGCCGCCGGCGGGACCGCCCATCCCGCCGCCCGGCGGGCCGCCGACTC
>JAAZOP010000289.1 GCA_012797735.1 Myxococcales bacterium | reverse complement strand
CCGGTCGCGCCCGCCGGCGCGCCGGCCGGACCCCAACCGGCCGGCGAGACGCCGCGGACGCTGCCGTGTCCGCCGAACCGCAGGGCCTGGGAGCCGACCTCGCCCGACCCCGAGGCCGGCGACTTCACGCTCGAAGAGGCCCTGGCCGGTCTGCCCGGCACGGGCCAGCCCGTGGCGACGATCGAAACCTCGCTCGGGACGGTCACCTGCCGTCTGGCCGGCGACCTGGTGCCGGTCGCAGTGGCCAACTTCGTCGGCCTGGCGCGCGGTTTGCGTCCGTGGTGGGATCCGTGCCGGGCGGCGTGGGTCAAGGAACCGTTCTACGACGGGTTGACCTGGCATCGGGTGATCCCGGGCTTCATGGCGCAGGGCGGCGACCTGTTCGGCGACGGTTCGGGCGGTCCGGGGTACACGTTCGCGAACGAGCAGCGTCCCGAGTTGCTGCACGACCGGCCGGGCACGCTGGCCTACGCCAACGCCGGGCGGGACACGAACGGCAGCCAGTTCTACATCACGGTCGGCCGCCGCCCGCAGCTCGACGGGGGCTACGTCGTGTTCGGATACTGCGACAACGTGCAGGTGATCGAGCAGATCGTGGCGGTGCCGCGCGACGTGAACGACAAGCCGCTGCAGCCGGTGTTGATCCGCAAGGTCACGATCACCCGCGAGGGGTGAGGAAGGGGGCCGGGATGTCGGAAGGGCACGACGAGCGCCCGAAGGATGGGGCGGAGGCGGCCGTCGGGAAGCCGCCGGGGGCGGCGGCACCGCCGGCGGAGTCCGGTGCGGCGGGGAGCGGCGAGGAGGGGCGCGAGGGTCGCCGGCGGATCCTCGAGGGGGCGATGGGCGAGTTCGTGCGTCGCGGCATCGGCGCCGGCCTCGACCGCCTGGGGAAGAGCGAGCGCGGGCAGCAGTTGCGGGCCGCGCTGGGCGACCTCAGGCTGCCCAAGGAGATCGCCGGCTACGTCGCCTCGCAGTTCGACGACACGAAGAACGCGATTCTCAAGGTCGTCGCGCACGAGATCCGGCAGTTCCTCGAGACGAGCCATTTCGCCGACGAGCTGGCGCGGATCCTGACCACGCTGTCGTTCGAGATCAGCACGACGGTGCGGTTCGTGCCCAACGCCGAGGGGCGGAAGCTCCGGCCGGAGATCGCCTCGCGGGCCCGGCTGCGGCGCCGCAAGACCGACACCAAGCGTTGATCGACGCCTCGCGCCGGGGGGCGTCGCGCGGCGTCCGGGCGGTCGACGGCAGGCCGGCGCTGCCCGTCACCGGGACGCCGGCGGGACGAGCCGCCGGAGGGTGCCGGCGCCGAGGGCCCACAGGCCGCCGGCGGCGGCCACCGGCTGTTCGCCGTCGGCCAGCGTCTCCGCCACCGGCTCGAACCGTTCGCGCGAGGCGGCGTAGCGTTCGATCGAGCCGCCGGTGCGGACGACCCACACCCCGTCCGGCCCCACGTGCACCTCTCCATCGACGTGGAATTCGTGCCACTCGCCGGACTGCGGCGTCCACGAGTAGAGCGGGGCGGGGGCGTTGATCGCCGCGAACCAGACCCGTTCGTGGGCCCACCCCAGCGCCCGACTGATCCACTCGCAGACCTCCATCTCGTCCTGGCAGCGCACGTTCGGCGGCAGGGGCGGCCGCAGCCACTGCGGGGCGTCCTCGTCGCGCCGCAGGACGTGGGTCCGCCAGGCACCCTCGCCGCCGTTGCCCCAGACGAGGCCGAACGGGCCGGCGACGAGGCCCTGCATCGATTCGCGCACCGTCGCGGCCCGTTCCGGCGCGGTGTCCGGGGCGACGCGCCACAGGCCGTCGCCGTCCGTG
>JAAZOP010000288.1 GCA_012797735.1 Myxococcales bacterium | reverse complement strand
GGCGTCGTCGGGCCCGGGGCCGGCCGCCCGGCCGGCGCGGCGGGCGGCGGAGCGGACAGCCCTCCGGAGGCGCGTACCACGGCCAGGTCATCGATCTCCGCCTCGGGCGGCCGCCGGCGCCGCCGGCCCGCCGTGAGCAGGTAGATGACCACCGCCAGGACGACCACGCCGCCGCCGGCGACCACCAGCCAGACCACCCAGGAATCGTCCGATTCGCCCGGCTTCCCGGCGGCGGCACCGCCGGCAGTCGCGCCACTCCCGCCCGTCGTGGACGCCCCGGCCCCGGCCTGGGCCTGCGCCTGCAACGAAGCCGAGACCTGCGCTCCGCCCACCGGCCCTCCCGACTCCTCGACCGGCTCGTCCATCCAGACGGGCGCGACGGTTCCCAGGCCCTCCTCGATCCGCGCGCTGATCCGGATCTCCACCGTCGCGCTCATTCCGCCCACGGTGGCGCGGATGCGGACCGTCTCCCCGTCGCACTGCGCGACCGCGTCACAGGCGTAGAACGTGCCGTCGCCACCGATCCGGCATCCCTTGGCGTCGCCGACGAATTCGTAACGGGCCGGGGCGGCGCCGAGATCGCAGCCTTCCGCGTCCACCTGATGGACCGAGATCGCCGCGCGGCCGCCGGGCTGCACCGACGGCACGGTGCGCACCCGCAACCGCGCCGGCGCCCCGGGACGCTCGCAGCGCCGCGGGGCGGCCTGCGCGTCGGGCAGCAACCGCAGTCCGGCATCGATGCGCTGGAAGCCCGCGTCCCGCACGTCCGGTGCGGCCGCTTCCGGCGCGGCCGCTTCCGGCGCCCCCGCGTCCGGGGCGGCGGGAGCCGCGCGGGTCAACACCCGCCGCTCCACGATCCGCGCCTTGCAGTTGCTCTCGCGGAGCGTCCAGTCGTAGTCCGACGTGATATCGATCTGGATGCGCGTTTCGGAGGCCGTCAGCACGTACGTGCCGTGTTCCCGCCGGGCGTCGTCCTCCGGCGTCTGGCATTCGACGGTCCAGCGGTTGCCGGACTTCGAGAAGCGGGTGCGGCGCATCGCCGGGTTGTCCGACCAGCAGCGGTCGGAACGACGTCCCCGCGGGAAGACGAGCTGGTCGCCCTCCTGCGTCACGGCGACCGCGGTGTTCGGCCGGCTGGAGGAAGACTGGGGAGCCGTGGGACAATCGGGGCCCCAGGACTCGATCGTCACCGTCATCGACCGTTCGACTTCCGTCCACGTGCCGTCGAAGGACTGACCCTCGGCGAGGCCCGCCCACAGCCACGGTGCGGCTGCCGCGAGCCACGCCGCGCGGCGAAACGACCTGCCTCTCGCGCCGTCGCGTGCCATCGAGGCGCACGATACAAACGGCGCGGGCCCGGGTCAATCGGAGTCCGGGCCGCTCGATTTCGGTCTGGACAAGGCTCGGCGAACGGAGTAGGAAGCGCGTCCGATCCGCGGTCGGCGAGGACCGCGAATCGAGGGAGGCTCGGCGGCGCGCGGCGCCGGACGACCCGAAGGATCGGGGCATTAGCTCAACTAGGTAGAGCAGCGGACTCTTAATCCGGAGGTTGCTGGTTCGATTCCAGCATGCCCCACCGGCCCGAAAACGGGTATTCTGGGCGAGCATGCGGCCCGCACGACGAGGATCCGCCGCGGGGGCGGGGTGGCTCGTAGCGGCGGTCGTCTGCTGCGCTGCGCCCGCCGCCGCGGAACTCGAACTCCCGCCGTTCCGGGCAGACGACCGCGTCCAGGTGGTGCCGCCCGGCGCCTTCTCCACGGCCGCCGTCGACCGCGCCGCGACGCACGCCGCGCACCGCGTCTTCGTCGTGGTGCTCCAGAGCGCGCGCGACGAGACGCTCGCCGCCGGGCGCGTCTCCGCGACCGAGGGTGCCCTCGAGTCGATCTGGACCGCCTGGCGCGCCGATCCCGCGTTCGATGCCCGGGAAGACCTGCTGGTCGTCCTGGCGCTCGACGAGCGCGAGGTGCGCGTGCGCGCCGGCTCGCGGTGGGACATCGATCTCGGGCTGCACACGACCGCCCTCGAATCGCTGATCGATACCTGCTTCCTGCCCCGGGCGCGCACCGGCGACCTGGACGGGGCGCTGGCGGAGCTGGTCCGCGGCCTGGATCGGGCGATCGAAGAGCGGCTCGAGGAACAACGGGAAGCGCGGCGACGGCGGGCCCTTCTCCCGTGGGCGCTGGCCGGCGGGGGCGCGCTGCTGCTGCTGGGGGTCACGGCCGCCGTCGCGGTCGTCCGCCGCCGCCGCTACCGCCGCGCCCGGGCGGAGTTCGAGTCCGCGGCGGAGGCGCTGGAGCGGGAGCTGGACCACGCGGAGAAGGAGTGGGCGGAGTTCCGCGTCGGCGAGGAGACCCGGGACCAGGTCGCGCGGCTGCGGATGAAGGGACCCCGCACGCTGGCCCTGACCGACGAGGTGACCCGCCGGGTCGACGAGATCGCGATCGGGCTCGACGGCCTGCGCGGCCACCTCCGCGCGTGCCGGGAACGGAGCCGGGCCGCCGGATGGCTCGACGCGTCCGGTCTGCGCGCCGCGACGGCGGCCCTTTCCGGGCCGTGCGTGTTCGACACCGGCCAGGCGCGGCAGAGGCTGTTCCACGGGGATCGCCGGACGGTGACCATCGATCCCGCGACGTTCCTGCGCGATCTCGGGCGGAAGTGCGAGGAGGCGCGGGCGGGCTGGCGGAAGCTCCAGGACGCGATCGAGACCTCGCTGCGCACGGCCCGCCAGGACTTCCCGACGGACGACCTGGACGTCATGCGGAGCCGCCTGGAGGCGGCCGGGCTGCCGCCCGTCTGGCTGGCCCACCACCCGCTCGACAAGGACCCGCAGGGCGAATGGACCCGGCTGGACGCGCTGCGCCAGGCCGACCCGGTGGCCTACCTCGAGCAGCTCTTCGGGCGCCTCGACGCCCAGGCCGCCCTGGAGGCCGATGTCGCCGTGCTGGCCGAGGCGGTGGGGGAGGCCCGTCGAGCGCGCGTGGAGGCTCTGGCGGTCGAGACCGGCGGCCCCGACACCGTCGTCTCCGGCGCGGCGCGCGACCCGGCGGCGGCGGCGGCCGACGCGGAGCAGGTGACCGCGATGCTCGAACTGGAACTCCAGGATGGCGAGGACGTGGAGCGGGCGGTGGCGACGGCACGCGCCGCGCGCGACGCGTGGCGCGAGGTCGGCCGGCGCAAGCGGTCGCTGCGGGGGACCGCGGAACAGGGCGCCGGCGAACGGAAGGAACCCGAGGCGGAGGGCGGCGACGACGACGGGGGGTTCTGGGCGGCGGTGTTCGGCTCGTCGATCGGCCGGCACTACGGCGGCCGGCACTACGGCGGCCACCGCTGGGGCGGCGGCTGCTCCCCCGGCGGCGGACGTTCCGGCGGACGCTCCTTCAGCGGCGGCGGACGCTCCTTCGGCGGCGGCCGTCCCGGCGGCCGGCGGTCCTGCCCCGCGGCGGCGGCGGCGCGCGGACGCCGGGCGCCGGGAGGCCGACCGGGGATGGTGCGCGCCTCGCCGAAGCTTGCTAGGATGACCGGACGATGAGGATCGAGGCCACGTTGCTTCTGCTCCTGGGACTGTCGGCCGGCTGCACGTCGACGCCGGGCCTGTCCGGGGTCGAGCCCACGCACGGCGACTGCGCGCTCGACATCCCGATTCGCATCCGCGGCTCGGCGCTCGGCACCGCCGTGCAGGTCGATCTTCAGGAAGGCTCCGTGGGGCACGTCGCCGCGCGGATCGGCGATGCGAGCCTGCAGGACGTGGTCGTACTCTCGGGCGCCGTGATCACCGGCACCCTGCCCGGCGGCCGGCTGACGGCCGGCGGCGACTACGACGTCGTCGTCTACACCTCCCGCGGCGGCACGGCGACCCTGGAGGGGGCGTTCCACTGCGACGGGGAACCACCCGTGGACGCCGGCGACGAGGGGGCGGACGGGCCCGACGACGGCGGAGCCGACGACGGGGTGGAGGCGGACGCCGGCGGCCCCGTCGGACCCATCCTCACGCTCAGCGAGTCGGCCACGACCCGGTACGGCTCCGCGCCCAGCGTGGCGTGGGTGGCGGACCGTTGGGTGGTCGCGTGGGTCGACGACGACGGAGGCGACGGCCGGCTGCGGCTGGCGGAGATCTACCCGGGAGAAACCGCGCCCGCCGCCGTCCGCGACCTCGACGCGGCGACCGCCGGGCGACCCGTCGACCCGCTCGTGCGGGCCTGGTCCGGCATGGTCTGGCTGGCGTGGCTCGATCGTTCGACGACCCCGGGACAGTTCCGCTTCCGTCTCTTCGACGATGCGCTCGGCGTCCGCGCCCTCGGCGGGTCGCTCGGCAACGCCGAGGCCGACGTCTTCTGGCGGCGCGATCACGACGTGGCGCGTGCGCCGGCGAGCGGCGCCCTCCTGTTCGTCTGACCGATGCTCGGCGGTCCGGCCTACGCGCTGGTCCTGCCGGACGGCTCCCTCGCCGTCCGTGCCACGGTCCTGCCTTCGGGCGGCGGCGGCGTGGCCGACCTGCGGGCGGTGTGGGCGGGCGACGGGTTCCGCGTGCTCTGGACCGAGAACCCGGCCGCCGGCGGGCGCGCGCGCGGCGCGGTGGTGACGGCCGCGGGCGTGGCGGCCGGCGCCCCGTTCGACCTCCCGCTCGGCGGAG
>JAAZOP010000287.1 GCA_012797735.1 Myxococcales bacterium | reverse complement strand
GCGCAGGCCGCCAGCAGGAGCGGCAGCGCGAGGCACCAGGACAGGCGACGGACCGTCCGCGAACGCATCTTCGACCTCTCGTCTCAGTGGGCCTGGCCCCACGTCTCGCCCGAGCCGATATCGACCACGAGCGGCACCTCGAGGGCGGCGGCGCCCTCCATCGCGCGCCGGACCAGGGCGGCCAGATCTGTGACCTCCTCGGCGGGGCATTCGAACACCAGTTCGTCGTGCACGGTGAGCAGCATGCGGGCGCGCAGGGTGGACGCGCGCAGATCGCGATGCACGCGGACCATCGCGAGCTTGAGCAGGTCGGCCGCGGTGCCCTGGATCGGGGTGTTCATCGCCATCCGTTCGGACTGGTTCCGCAAGGTGGGATTGCGGCTGCGGATGTCGCGCAGGTAGCGGCGGCGTCCCAGCAGCGTATGGACGACGCCGGTCTCCCGCGCCTCGGCCACGGTGCGGTCCATGTACTCCTTCACGCCGCGATAGCGGGCGAAGTAGTCGGCGATGAACTGCCGCGCCTGCGACTTCGGGATCCCCAGCTCGCGCGCCAGCCCGTAGTCGGTCTTGCCGTAGAGGATGCCGAAGTTGATCACCTTCGCCCGGCGGCGCATCTCGGCGAGCGCGGAGCCGCCGGCGATCACGCCGAACACCTCCCGTGCCGTCCGCGCATGGACGTCCTCGCCGGTGCGGAACGACTCGAGCAGCAGGGGGTCCCGGGCGAGGTGCGCCAGGACCCGGAGTTCGATCTGCGAGTAGTCCGCCGAGACGATGCGCCAGCCCGGGCGCGTCGTGAACGCGTCGCGGATCCGGCGCCCGACGTCCGTGCGGACCGGGATGTTCTGCAGGTTCGGATTGGAGCTCGAGAGCCGGCCGGTGGCCGCCACCGCCTGGTTGTACGACGTGTGGATCCGTCCCGTCTCCGGATGGACCAGCGCCGGCAGCGCCTCGAGGTAGCCCGAGACGAGGCGCGTGAGCGAGCGGTACTGGAGCACCTTGGCCGGGAGCGGGTGCAGCGCCGCGAGCTCCTCGAGCACGTCGGCGTCGGTCGAGCGGCCCGTCTTGGTCTTCTTGGTGACCGGCAGCCCGAGCTGGTCGAACAGCACCTCGGCGAGCTGCTTGGGCGAGTTGAGGTTGAACACGCGGCCGGCGAGCCGCTGCACGTCCTCCTCCAGGTGCCCCGCCTCGATCGTCAACTCCTGGGCCAGCCGGCGCAGCTTGCCCAGGTCGACCTGCACCCCGGTCATCTCGAGATCGACCAGCACCTCCGACAACGGCAGCTCCAGGTCCGTGAGCAGCGACGAGAGCCCCGCCTCGTCCAGCGCCCGGCGCATCGGCTCGAACAGGCTCATCACGACCTCGGCGTCCTCCGCGGCGTAGTCCGTCGCCCGGTCCACCGGAACCTCGTCGAACCGCAACTGGTGCCCGCGACGCTTCTCCGTCACCTCCTCGTAGGAGACCATCCCCCGCCCGAGCCATTCCGACGCGATCTGTTCGAGCCGGTGCTGGTGCTTCTCGGGGTCGAGCAGGTAGCTGGCGAGCATCGTGTCGAACGCCACGCCGCGCAGGGGAACGCCCGCCCGCGCCAGCACGATCGTGTCGTACTTGAGGTGCTGCCCGATCTTGGCCACGGCCGGGTCCCCCAGCACCGGCCGCAACCGCTCGAGCACCGCGGCCCGCGGCAACTGCGCCTCGGACCCCGGGCCCGTGTGCCCCACCGGCAGGTAGCGCCCCACCCCCGGCTCCACCGACAGCGAGATCCCCACCAGCCCCGCCTGCATCGGATCGAGCCCCGTGGTCTCGGTGTCGATCGACAGCACGCCGCGCTCGCGCGCCCGCGCCAGCAGGGCGTCGAGTTCCTCGAGCGAGCGGACGGCGGCGTAATCGATGCCGGCCGGTCTTCCGGCGGGCGCCGCCGCGGCGGCGACGCCGCCCGCGGGCGACCCGAGGGCCGCGGCCAGCGTGTGGAACTCGAACCGCTGGAACACCGCTCGCAGCCGCTCCGGGTCGGGGGGCGTCCAGCGCAGCGCCTCGAGATCGATCGTGACCGGCACGTCGTCGCGCAGGGTCACGAGCGGCCGGGCCTGGAGCGCCCGGGCGCCATGCTCCTCCAGCGCCTTGCGCAGCCTCGGATTGCTGATCTCGGCCGCCCGCGCCAGGACCTGGTCGAGCGACCCGAACTGGCGCAGGAGCTTGGCCGCCGTCTTCGGCCCGACGCCGGGCACGCCGGGCACGTTGTCCGTCGGGTCGCCGACCAGCGCCTGCAGGTCCGTCATGCGCGACGGCGGCACCCCCCACTTCGCCTCCACCTCCGCCGGCCCGTACAGCTCGTCCTTGTCCGGGACGTACAGCAGCACCCGGTCGGACACCAGCTGGCACAGGTCCTTGTCCGAGGCGAGGATCACGACGGGACGCTCGGGGGCCACCCGGCGGACGGCCGTCGCGATCACGTCGTCCGCCTCGAAACCGTCCTGCTGGAGTGCCGGGATGCCGTAGGCCTCCACCACCTCGCGCACGAACCCGAACTGCGGCCGGAGGTCCTCGGGGGGCTCCGGCCGGTTCTTCTTGTAGTCGGGGAACAGCGTCTCGCGGAACGTGGGCGTGCGCGAGTCCATCGCGATGCCGAGGAAGCGCGGCGCCGATTCGGCCACCAGCTTCTGCAGCATCTTGGTGACGCCGAACACCGCCCCCGTGGGCTCGCCCCGGGCGGTGGTCAGGCCGCGGACCGAGTAGTAGAACCGGAACACGAATCCGGAAATGTCCAGCAGGTACAGCGCGTCGTCGAAGGGAGGCGCGCGCAGGCGGTCGGCCGTACCCATCGCATCGCTACACTTGCCGGTTACGGGGCCGCAGTCAAGGCGCTATACTGTCCGCCGATGTCCGCGCCCCCCGTCGCCTCGACGCGCCCGCCGGCCCCGGCCGCCCGCGTCGTCTCCCGCGCGCCCGGAGGCTCCCGCGACGGGCGGCGGCGGCTGCTGCTGC
>JAAZOP010000286.1 GCA_012797735.1 Myxococcales bacterium | reverse complement strand
GTCCGCCGAGGCGTCCGGCGCCGCCGCTCGAACCGAGCTCGGGGCGCCGGCGCCCTCCGAGGCCGATTGGGCCGGGTTTTCCGACGAGGAGGTCGCGAGCCGCTCCGGGATCACGCTCGACGAGTGCCGCCTGGCCCTGGCCGAAGGCGACGGAATCCGGATCACGGTCTGCGACTTCATCCGCGAGGTCAACGGGTTGCCGCCGCGCTACCGCGCCCGCTTCGACTCGCTCGAACGCCGCAAGGAACTCCTCGACGACATGATCTCGCTCGCCGTGATGGAGCAGGAGGCCAAGCGTCTCGGGCTGGACCAGGACCCCGAGACCCGCTTCTACGTGGAACGCATGCTGGCCGACAAGATGAGGACGGACCTGACCGCCGGGCTGCGCAAGGAAATCCGGCAGGGGATCACCCCGGCCGACGAGGAGGCGTACTTCGCCGCGCACCAGGACCAGTTCAACCGTCCGGAACTGGCCAGCGCCGCCCACATCCTCGTCGCCACCGAGGCCGAGGCCCGGGAGCTGATCGCCCGACTCACCGCGCCCGACGCCGACCGCAACCTGTTCGCCACGCTCGCCGCCGAGAAGTCGCTCGACAACGAAACCAAGGGTCGCGGCGGCAGCCTCTCGTACTTCACCCGGCCCGACGTGCACAGCGACCGCTACCCCGCCGTCGACCCGGCGCTGGCCGCGGTGGTGTTCGAGATGCAGAACATCGGCGACATCTACCCGCAGCCGGTCCGCACGACGCGCGGCTTCCACGTGCTCAAGCTGACCGGCAAGCGCGCCGCCGTCGTGCGGACGCTCGACCAGGTCCGGCCCGCCGTGCGCGTCGGCATCGAGGAGGAACGGTTCCAGGCCGCCTGGAAGCGCAAGCTGGAGGAGATCCAGGCGCAGCTCGGCGTCGAATTGCATCCCGAGAACCTCGCCGACGTGCGCCCGACGCTGCCGTCGCCGGAGGAGATGGAACGCGCGCAGCACGTCCACGAACCGCCGGTGCCGCCGGGACCGGCTGGCGGCGCGGTCCGCACGCTCCCTCCGCCGGGCCCTTCGAGCGGTCCGCGGCCGGCGCCCGGGCCGGTGGCGCCGTGAGGTCCGCCGTGACACGGCGCGTCGCCGCCCGCCTCGCTCTGCTCGTCCTGGCGACGGCCCCGGCCGTCGCGCGCGCCGAGCCGATCGAGGGGCTGGCCGCGATCGTCGGCGACGACGTGATCCTGGTTTCCGAGGTCCAGGAGCGCGCCGCACCCGCCCTGGCCCGCCTGGCGCAGGAACAGAGCGCCTTCCTCCGCGACCAGACGATGCGCGAGATCCTGTCCCAGCAGCTCGACGTGATGATCGACGAACTGCTGGTCGAACAGGAGGCCGAGCGCCTCATGCTCAGCGTGACGGAAGAGGAGGTCGACCGCGCGATCGAGGGGATCAAGCAGCGCAACGGCTGGGACGACCTCGCGCTCGAGAACCAGATCGCCCGCCGCGGCCAGACGCTCGAACAGTACCGCCGCGAAACCCGGATCGAAGTGCTGAAGTACAAGGTGCTCTCGGTCCGGCTGCGTGGCCGGCTGCGCACCGACGACGCGGAGGTGCGCCGGGTCTATCGGCAGATCGTGCGCTCCAGCCGGTCGGGGGACACCTTCGAGGCGGCGCAGGTGCTGATCCGCGTGCCCGACGGCGCGTCGGCGATCGAAGTGCAGCGGCTCGAGGAGCGGGCGGAAGCGGTGGCGCGCCGCGCGCGCGAGGGCGAGGATTTCGCCCAGCTGGCCCGCGACTTCTCCGACGACCCCGCCACCGCCGCCGCCGGCGGGTCCCTCGGGACGCTCCGCCACGGCGACCTCCCCGCCAGCCTCGACGACGAGCTCGTCCTGCTCGACGTCGGCGGCGTCGCCGGCCCCGTGCGCGGTCCCGAAGGCTTCTACGTGCTCAAGCTCGTCGCCGGCAACATCACCGGCGTCCGCTCGTTCGAGGAGGCGCGCCGCGGCATCGAGAACCAGCTGATGGAGCAGATGATGCAGCGCCAGGAAGACGTGTTCCTGGCGAACCTCCGCCGCAAGACGCACATCGAACGCCGGCTCCGGTAGCCGCCCCGGCCGGAAGGAACGCCCGGCGGCGGGCGGACCGGGGCTCCGGCGGCGGGCGGCAGGCTATTCCTTGTCGCAATCGCCGAGCAGATCGGCGGCCGTATTGGCGGTCCCCTCGGGGTCGCCGAGCGCCGCGGCGCAACCCGGGTCCTCCTTCAACCAGTCGACCGCCTCCTGGATCTTCGGCGCGCACGCCGGCGCCGGGTGCGCCGCCGTCAACTGCTTCGCCAGCTCGGCGCACGGATCGACCCCCTGGGCCGCAAGCTGCTCCTCCCGCGCCTTCGCCGCCGCCCGCTCCTCCGCGGCCCGTTGAGCCGCCTTCTCGTCGGCCTCCAACGCCTGGGCGATCTTCCCGGCCCCGCTGGCCAGCATCCGGTTCGCCATCCGGCACGGCTCGCTGGCGTTCCCGTGCTTCCGGCACGCCGCCACCGCCGCCGCCTCGTCCTCGCTCAACTTGCACCCGACCGCCGCCAGACACCCGGCGGCCGCCAGCAGCACCACCCAACTCGCCGTCCTCTTGCCCATGCGCGTCTCCCTCTCGGCGCCACATCCCTGGCGTCCCGGCCTTCCTACCCCCAACCCGCGCCTCGACGCAAGCCGCCGCCGCGCCTCGACCGCCGCGACGCGCCGGTCGGCAACGCGGGTCTTCGGGGCCCGTTGATCGCCGATGCGTCTGGCGGTATCGTTGCTTTTCGCGCCGGGGGGCCGCCGGCCGGCCGGGGAAGGTGCAGATGGACGCGAAACGCCTGCGGATCGGGGAACTGCTCATCGAGGCGGGCGTCCTCAACCACGCCCAACTCCGCCAGGCCCTCGACCTGCAGAAACAGCAACCCAGGCCGCTCGGCGTGATCCTCGTCGAGAACCGGTTCGTCACCGAGGCCCAGCTGATCCAGGCCCTCTCCCGCCAGCTCTCCATTCCCTGGGTGTCCCTGTGGCACGTGGACGTCGCACCCGAACTGCTGGCGATCGTGACGCGCGAGGAAGCCGAGCGACATCACATCCTGCCGATCTACGCGCGGACCGTGCGCGGCGAACGGCCGGCGCTGTTCGTGGCGATGGACGACCCCACCAACCAGCAGGCGCTCGACTTCGTCCGCGAAGTGGCGGGAATGGACGTGCGTCCGATGATCGCCGCCCCGACCGACCTGCGACAGGCGATCAAGGCGCTGTACTCCGGCGAGGAGGAGGATGAGGAGGAGCCCGAGGCGCCGATGCCTCCGCCGATCATGCCCCGCCGTTCGGCGCCGCCGCCTCCGCCGCGCGCCGCGCCGCCCCCGCCGGCCCCGGCCTCGGGCTCGACCGACGATGCCGTCGAGCTGACCGAACCGGTCGAGGACGAGGAGCCGGAAGCGCCGCCGATGCAGGCAGCCCCCGAACCCGGACCGGGGGATCTCGAGGCGGGTCTGGCCGCCGCCTCGAGTCCACCGCCCGAAGCGCAGGTCGAGCCGGCCGCGGTCGAGCCCGAGACGCCGACGTTCCGGGTGGTCGGGGCCATCGAGGGAGCCGTCGTCCCCGAACCGCCCGCGGAGGTGACTGGGGTGGGACCGTTGCCGGAACCCCCGGAGGTGACGGGGGTGGGACCGTTGCCGGAACCCGCGGAGGTGACGGGGGTGGGGCCGCTGCCGGAACCCGCGGAGGTGACGGGGGTGGGACCGCTGCCGGAACCCGCCGAGGTGACGGGCGTGCGGCCGCCGCCGGCACCGTCCGGCGGGACGGGCGCAGGGCCCGCCCTGGAGACGCCGGAAGCCGCGGGGAGAGGACCGGCGCCGGAACCCTCGGGAACCGCGGGGGCGCGGCTGCCGCCGCAGGCGGCCGACTCCGGACGGGCCGCGGTGTTGGAGGTGCCCGAGGCGACGCGCCTGCGCCGCCAGCGCCGGGCGCTCGCCTTCACCTTCCTCGACGGCACCAGCATCGCGGTCGGCGGGGCCGACGCGCCCGGGTCCGAGCGGAGCGACCACGCCCCGCTGCACGAGCTGATCGCCACGTTGCGACACTACGCCGACGACCCCAACGTCCCCGAGCCGTACGGGCCGCGGGGACTCAGCCTCGTGGTGGCCGCGCTGCTGGAGATCCTCTCGCGTCGCGGGTGGCTCAGCGAGGCGGAGTGGTCGGAGACGATCGGGCGGTTGAGCCGCGAGCGCTAGGGTCGGGGGCCGCCCGGCCGCGGCCGCGGCGGGTGGCGAGGCGGATCCCGAGCGCGGCCTGGAGCACCTCGTCGATCGTCGCCACCAGCCGGATCCGGAGCCCCTCGCGCGCCTCGGGCGGAACCTCCACCAGGTCCTTCTCGTTGCGCTGCGGTACCAGCACTTCGCGGATACCCGCCCGGTGCGCGGCGAGCACCTTCTCCTTGATGCCGCCGACGGGCAGCACGAGTCCGCGGAGGGTGATCTCGCCGGTCATCGCGACGTCCGCCCGGACCGGGATCCCGCGCAACAGCGAGACCAGCGCCGTGACCATCGTCACCCCGGCGCTCGGACCGTCCTTCGGGATCGCCCCGGACGGCACGTGCAGGTGCAGGTCCTTCTTCTCGAGGAAGTCGGGGCGGAGGCCGAGGTCGCGGGCGCGCGAGCGGACGAACGACAGGGCGGCCTGGGCCGACTCCTTCATCACGTTGCCGAGCTGTCCGGTGAGGTGCAGCTTGGCCGTCCCGTCCATCGCCGTCGCCTCGACGAAGATGATGTCGCCGCCGTCCGGCGTCCAGGCCAGGCCGGTGGCCACCCCCGCCGTCGCCGTCCGCTCGGCGATGTCCCGGTGGAACCGCGGCGGGCCGAGCACCCGCTCCACGAACGCCGCGTCGGCCACCACCCGCGGGTCGGCCTCGCCCTCCGTGATCCGCACCGCCACGGCGCGGCACAGCGCCGCGATCTCCCGCTCGAGGTTCCGCACCCCCGCCTCGCGCGTATACGAGCCGATCAGCACGTCGAAGGCGTCGTCGGTCAGCCGCAACTGCTCCTCGGTCAGGCCGTTCTCGCGCCGCTGCTTGGGCACCAGGAAGTGCTCCGCGATGCGGCGCTTCTCCTGCGCCGTGTATCCGGGCAGCTCGATGATCTCCATCCGGTCGCGCAGCGCCGGCGGGATCGTCTCCAGCACGTTGGCGGTGCCGATGAACATCACCTTCGACAGGTCGTACGGCACCTCGAGGTAGTGGTCCGAGAACGCGTGGTTCTGCTCGGGGTCGAGCACCTCGAGCAGCGCGGAGGCGGGGTCGCCCTGGAAGTCCACGCCGAGCTTGTCCAGCTCGTCCAGCAGGAACACCGGGTTCAGCGTCCCGGCCTTCTTCATCCCCTGCAGGATCCGGCCCGGCAGCGAACCGACGTACGTCCGCCGGTGCCCCCGGATCTCCGCCTCGTCGCGCACGCCGCCGAGCGACGCGCGGACGAAGCGGCGGCCGAGCGTGCGGGCGATGGAGCGCCCGAGCGAGGTCTTGCCGACGCCCGGGGGGCCCACGAAGCACAGGATCGGCCCGCGCGCCTCCGGGCGCAGCTTCCGCACCGCCAGGTGCTCGAGGATCCGCCGCTTGACCTTCTCCAGCCCGTCGTGATCCTCGTCCAGGATTCGCCGCGCCTCCGGAATGTCGTAGCGGTCCTCCGTCGTCGCCTTCCACGGCAGCTCGAGCAGCCAGTCGATGTACGTCCGCGCGACCGTCGCTTCCGGCGCCCCCGGCTGCATCAGCTTGAGCCGCGAGAGCTGCTTGCGCGCGGCCGCGTTCGCCTCCTCCGGCAACCCCGCCTCGTCCAGCTTGCGCCGCAACTCGTCCAGGTCGTCGTCCTCCGGCCCCTCCCCCAACTCGTCGCGGATCGCGCGCATCTGCTGCCGCAGGTAGTACTCGCGGCGGTTGCGCCCCATCTCCTCCTCGACCATTTGCGAGATCTGGTTCTTGATCCGCTGGGCCTCCGACTGCCGCACCGCGAGCTTCAGCACGAGCTGCACGCGCTCGCGCACGCCGACCGTCTCCAGGACCTGCTGCCGCTCCTCCACCGACAGGGGCAGGTTCGCCGCGAGCAGGTCGGCCGCCGCCCCCGGCCCGCCCGCCGCCTGCGCCTTGGCCACCGCCTCCTTGGGCATGCTCTGCCCCAGCGAGGCGAGCTGGCCGGCCGCCTCGAGCAGGTTGGCGAGCAGCGCCGCCGTCTCCACGTCCGTCGCTTCCTGCTCCGGCAGCAGCGTCACCCGCGCCACCAGGTACGGCTCCGTCTGCACGTGCCCCGCCACCTCGAACCGCCCCGTGCCCTGCACGATCAGCCGGAACCCCCCGCTCCCCGACTGGACCGCCCGCAGGATGCGGACCGTCGTCCCCACCGCGTACAGATCGTCCCAGATCGGGTCCTCGATGTCCTGCCGCCGCTGCGCCAGGACCCCGATCGAACGTCCCCGGCCCAGCCCAATCGCGGCCAACAGCCGCATCGATTTCGGACGGCTGACGTCGACCGGCACCACCGAGCCCGGCAGCACGGACAGGTTCCGCAACGGAAGGATCGGCAGCTGGTCGCTCGGCGCGCTCATGCAGCCCGGAATAGAATGCTTCCCGCCGC
>JAAZOP010000285.1 GCA_012797735.1 Myxococcales bacterium | reverse complement strand
CGCCGCCGCCGCGCCGGACGACGCGCCCGGGGCCGAGGACGGCGCGCCGGACGGGATTGTCGGCGCCAGCCCGGTGCTGCGCGAGCTGCTGCGCCGGCTGGACCGGGCGGCACGGACCGATGCCACGGTCCTGCTCCTCGGCGAGAACGGCACCGGCAAGGAGCTGGCCGCCCGCGCCGTCCATCGCCGCTCCCGCCGCGCCGCGGGGCCGTTCGTCTCCCAGAACTGCTCCGCCATCCCCGAAACGCTGCTCGACTCGACGCTCTTCGGCCACGTCCGCGGCGCGTTCACCGGCGCGGTCGCCGACCGCAAGGGGCTGTTCGAGGCGGCGGACGGGGGGACCCTGTTCCTCGACGAGGTCGGCGAGATGAGCCCCGCGCTCCAGGCCAAGCTGCTGCGCGTGCTGGAGGACGCCACCCTCACCCCGATCGGATCGACGACGCCCCGGAAGGTCGACGTGCGGCTGGTCGCGGCGACGAACCGCGACCTGCCGGCGCTCGTGCGGCAGGGGGTGTTCCGCGAGGACCTGTGGCACCGCCTCAGCGTCCTGACGCTGCGCGTCCCGCCGCTGCGGGAACGGCCGGAGGACGTGCCGCTCCTGGCCGAGCATTTCCGGCGGGAGCTGGCGCAGCGGGACGGCAGCGACCGGCCGTTCGCCCCGGAACTGCTCGAGCGCCTGCGGGCGTACCGCTGGCCGGGGAACGTGCGCGAACTGCGGCACGAGGTGGAACGGCTGTGGGTCTTCTCGGGCGACGCGGGCGTGATCGGCGTGGAGCACCTGTCGCCCGAGCTGGCGCGGGCGACGGCCGAGGCGACGACCCGTCCGCGCCGCCAGGGGTTGCACGCGGACGTCGAGGCGCTGGAGCGGGAACGGATCGCGGAGGCGTTGCGCGCCACCCGCGGCAACCGCACCCGCGCCGCCGCGCTCCTCGGGGTGAGCCGCCGCAACCTGATCCGGAAGATCGCCCGCTTCGGCCTCGGCCCGGGCCCCCGGCCCACCCGGTGACGGGTCCGGGGCAGCGGAGGGCTCGGCAGCAACCAAGCGAGACAAGGAGCCCCATGTCCAAGACATCTTCTCCGCTTTCCGTCATCGCAGGTGCGCTTGCGGCCATCGACTGCGTTCTTTCGCTTTCCATGGGTCTGTTGGTGATGTGGGCCACCAAGAACGAGCAGCCGGTCTTCACGTTCCTCTTCTTCGGGCTCTCCCTGGTGATCGGAGTGGGAGGCTTCCGCTGGCTGGCCCTCCGGAAGCACCGCTTCGCCCTGATCTGGGGCATCGTCTGGCTCCTCCTCCTCCTGAGCCTGGCCGTCCTCGGCGTTCTCATCGGGACAAGCCCGATGGGGGTCGTCTAGCGCCGAAGGATCGGGGCGCCTCGGGCCCCTGGGGCGCCGCGCCGCTCGCCGCACCGGCCCGCATCCGGTCGCGTCCGGCGAGCATCACCACCGAGCGCGAGGACGAATCGGTCCGCCAGCGTCACGACGGCAGCGAGAGGAAGTCCTTCGATGCGCGGGCACGTCCTGCGTCGAGTTGGCCGCCGCCGCCCGGCAGACCCCCGGCGATTCCGCGGGGCGACGCACGCCCGGCGCCGGCGCACCGCCGGCTTGTCCTGCCCGGGATGTCGCTCGGCATCCCGGCGTCCCCGCCTGCCCCGCTCGCCCTCGCCGTCACAGGCTGGAAACAGCCCGGAGCTGGCCCACCACCTCGACGAGCGCGTGGAGCACCGTCGCGATGTCCTCGTCCCGCGTCTCGCGACCGAGCGACAGGCGCACGGAGCTCTGGGCGTCCCGCGGGTCCAACCCCATCGCCAGCAGCACGTGGGACGGCTCCGGATCGCCGGTGGAGCAAGCGGAGCCGGTGGAACAGCAGATCCCCCGCAGGTCCAGGGCCACGACGACCGACTCGCCATCGACCCCGGGGAACGCCAGGTTGGTCGTGTTCGGCACGCGTGGCGCCGCCGCACCGTTGACCCGCGCGCCGGGGATCGCGGCCAGCAGATCGCGCTCCAGCCGGTCGCGCAGCTCCGCCTGCCGGATCGCCTCGGACTCCGCCGCCGCGCAGGCCAGGGCCAGTGCCTCGGCCAGCCCCACGATCCCCGCCACGTTCTCCGTCCCCGCGCGCAGGCCGCGTTCGTGCTCGCCGCCGGTGATCAGCGGGTCGAGCGGCGTGCCTTTGCGGACGTACAGCGCGCCGACCCCCTTCGGTCCGTGGAGCTTGTGCGCCGAGAGCGAGACCAGGTCGGCGCCGAGGTCGGCCAGCCGCCCGGGGAGTTTTCCTGCCGTCTGCACGGCGTCCACGTGCAGCAGCACGCCCCGCGACCGGGCCAGCGCCGCCAACTCCGTGATCGGCTGCAGCACGCCGGTCTCATTGTTGGCGTGCATCACGCTGAGCAGTACGGTGTCCGGTCCAAGCATGCCTTCCACCGTTGCCAGATCGACCACGCCGTCGCGTCCGACCGGCACGTAGTCGATCCGACAGCCATCGGCCTCCAGCGCCGCGCAGGTCCGCAGCACCGCTGGATGCTCGATCGCGCTCGTCACCACGTGCCGGCCGCGCGCGCGTCGCGCGCGCAGCACGCCGCGCAACGCCAGGTTGTCCGCCTCGGTCCCGCTGCCGGTGAACAACACCTCGTCGGCGCGGCAACCCAGACACTCGGCGACCCGGCTCCGCGCCCGCTCCACCGCCGCCCGCGCCTGCTGGCCGAAGCGGTAGGGGCTCGAGGGATTGCCCCACGCCTCGCGCAGGTAGGGCAGCATCGCTTCGAGAACGCGGGGGTCGAGCGGTGTGGTCGCGTTGTGGTCGAGGTAGATCAACGGTCGGTTCTCGTCCCTTCGCTCGCGCGTCGCGCCTCCCAGTCCGACAGCGCCGCATGGAGACCGCGCACGCCGAGCAGCGAACAATGGCGCTTGCGCTCCGGAATCCCCCCCAGTGCCTCGATCACGTCGTCGTCCGTGATCCTCCGCGCCTCGTCCAGGCTCCGCCCCTGCGCCAGCTCCGTCAGCATGCTGCTGGTCGCGATCGCCCCCGGACAGCCGAACGACTTGAAGCGGATGCGGGCGATCCGTCCGCCGCGCACCGAGATCCACAGTTTGAGCTGGTCGCCGCACGTGGGGTCGCCCACCACCCCGAAACCGTCCGTCTCCGCCGGCGGCAACTCGCCCACGTTGCGGGGCCGCGTGAAATGGTCCAGCACCAGCTCGTTGTAGTACAGCACCGGACCGGGGAGATCCTCCATCTGCTCCGGGAGCGGGTCGTCCCCCGGACCCTGCTGCCCGGTGTCCGGCGTGCGTTGCGGTCCCATCGCCATCGCACCGTCTCCTCGAGCGGCCTCCTATAGCACAGATCCGCGGCCGCACGGGCCGGCACCGCGCCGCGAAACCTTGCGCACGAACGGCCCGAACTGGCCCATCCCGCTCCCCTCCGACACCGCCCGCAGCAGCCCCGCGCCATCGGTCACCACGATCCCGGACAGCCAGGTCACTCGCTGCCCGGCGAAGGCCTCCGGCACCAGCGGCGTGCTCGCCCCCAGCACCACCACCTCGCGACACGCCATCGCCGACTCGAGCAACCCGTCGATGGTGCCGTTGAGCAGCGACGTTGCCGACAGCAGCGCCACCGTGCACCGCGGCAGCACCTGCGTCGCCTCCGTCGCCGGCCGCAGCACGCCCGTTGGCTCCGCGACCCGCTCGAAGATCGTCAACGACCGCGCCCGGCGCCGCACCGGCTCCACCAGCGGGCCGAAGTGCCCCACCATCCCCACGTCGTCCTCCGGACCCAGCGTCAGCCGCTCGAGCACGTCGCCCGCCTCGAGGTCAGGAGCCGCCACGTTGGCCAGCGCGTTGGCGCACGCCAGCCCCACCGCCGCCTCGAGCGAGTCGGCGGACCGCAGCAGACCGAGCAGGTCGCCTGCCGGTCGACCGGCCAGCGGCCGCCGGCCGCCGAACACCGAGCAGCCGCGGTGCGCCTCCTGCAGGAACGTGAACGCCGTGCCCGTCCGGCCGTCCTCGAGGCGCACCGCCGCATACCTGAGGCCGAGGCGCACATCGGCGACCCCCACCGCCCGCGCCGGCTCCTCCAGGCGCCGCACCAGTCGCTCCACCACTCCCGGAAAGACGTTCGTCATGCTCCTCTCGATCGGCGCCCGAGCCGCGGGCGCGATCAGCCGCGAACGGCCGTCCCTCGCTGCGACAACGCCTGCACCGGACACTCCGGCACGCAAATGCCGCACCCGAGGCACGCACGCGGGTCGACCCTGGCGAGCCCGCCCTCGAGCCGCAAGGCGCCCGCCGGGCAGATCTCGACGCACGCCCCACAGCCGGTGCAGGCGGCATCGTCCACCACCACGAGGGTGTCCGCAGCGGCAGCCGTATTCTTCGTGGCCGCCGCCTCCGCCGGCACCGCGCCGCCCGACCGCGGCTCCGTCGGGCCGAATCCGCCGGAGGCGACCGGTGCGCCGGCCCTCAGACCCAAGAACCGACGACCGACGCCCACATCGGCGACGGGACTTCGGCTGCGGCAACCACCGCCGCCTCCACGACCCCGCCCTCGGCCGCCGCCTCCGAGACCGCGGCCGCGACCACCGCGGCTGCGACACCCTCGCTGTCCGACCATCCGGTCACCTCCTGCGTCGCTTGGGGTCGGCTATTCGGCGGGCCCTGGTTTCGGCGCCGGGCGCAACTCCTCGAGCCGCTGGCGCAGCGTGTTGAGCTGTTGCTCGAGCCATGCCGCCTGCCGCTGCAACGCCTCTCGCTCCTGCTCCGCCGTCCACGCAGGCGCGGGCGGAACCGGCGCCGGGGGCGGGATCGGCATCGCCCCAGGCCAACCGGCCGCACGCTGCCACCCGGTCAACCCGGTGGCGTGGTACAGATGGCGGTGCCGCCAGCCGCGACGACCGCCGCCCCGACCCCAACCGGCGGTGGCATACCCCGGCCCGGCGTAGCCCGCGCAGAACCCGGCACCTCGTCCGGTGCGCGGCCCCATTCCCATGGGACCCGTTCCATCTCCACCTGGCATTTCACGCCTCCTTTCCGCATCGCCGCCGCATCGCCGTGGCGACGCTCGCAAGAACAGCTTCACCACCCCCGATCCCTCCCGCGGTGCCGGTGGCAGTACCTCCGGCCACGCCCTGGACCGCCGCACCCCGGCATCAGGAAACGATCCTCCAGCAGACCGCCGGAGCGCAGCACCGCCAGCACCTCGTCCACCGGGCCGCAGGTGTTCGGGACGACGCGGATCCCGGCCGAGCGCAGCAGCGCCTCGAGTGGCCAGGAGACCGCCCCGCAGACCAGCGCCTCGCAACCCAGGGCGGCGAGGCGCCGGGCGCGAGGCCTGAGTTCGACCTCCTCCACGGCGACCTCACGGCGAGCCTGCTCCTCCCCGCCGGCGAGATCGACGAGCAGGAAGCGTCGGGCCACGTCGAGCACCGGGGAAATCCTTCCGTCGGCCACCGGGAGGGCGATCCACATCGTCTGCCAAGCAAAGCGAACTCCGTGCCGACGACTGGACTCGGGCCAGAGCCAGCAATCCCGGCAGGTTGGCTGGCTGCGGGGCCGATGGCACAAATGCACAATGCAAGAACAACAGGAAGAATCATTGCAATACGCAACAACAGTTGCTAGAAACTAGAAGAAGGAAAAAGGGGGGGGACGCGCGGAGGCCGAGGATGGTGGAACGAAGTGACCCGTGGGGGACGACGCGGCCTGCGGCCTTCCCGCCCGACCCGATCCTCGATTCGATCAACGAGGGGGTATTCACGGTCGACCTGGAGCAGCGGATCACGAGCTTCAACCGGGCGGCCGAGCGGATCACGGGAGTGCCGCGGGACCAAGCGGTGGGCCGGCGCTGCAGCGAGGTGTTCCGGGCCAGCATCTGCGAGCACGCCTGCGCCCTGCGCGAGGCGATGCAGACCGGTGGCTCGGTGCCGCCCCGGACGATCTTCATCATCGACGCAGCGGGCGAGCGGATCCCGGTGCGCATCTCGGCCGCGGTGTTGCGCGAGGGCCGCCGCGTGGTGGGCGGCGTCGAGACCTTCCAGGACCTCCGGCCGATCGAGGCGCTGCGCAAGCAGCTCCGCGACAAGCACTCCTTCGCCGACATCGTCGGCCGCAGCCCGGCCATCGTGCGGCTCTTCGATCTGCTGCCGCAGCTGGCCGAGTCGGACGCGACGGTGCTGATCGAGGGACCGAGCGGCACCGGAAAGGAGCTGTTCGCGCGGGCGCTGCATGACCTGTCGCACCGGCGAAGCAAGCCGTTCGTGGCCGTCAACTGCGGTGCCCTTCCCGACGCGCTGCTCGAATCCGAGCTGTTCGGCCACAAAGCCGGCGCATTCACCGATGCCCGCCGCGACCGTCCGGGCCGCTTCGCCGCCGCCCACGGCGGCACCCTGCTGCTCGACGAGATCGGCGATGTCTCGCCGGCGATGCAGGTGCGGCTGCTCCGTGTGCTCCAGGAACGAACCTTCGAGCCGCTGGGGTCGAACGAGCCGGTGCGCGTCGACGTCCGCATCATCGCCGCCACCAACAAGGACCTCGCCGCCCTGGTCCGCGCCGGGACGTTCCGCGAGGACCTCTACTACCGCATTCACGTCGTGCACCTGGAGATTCCGCCGCTGCGCGAGCGGCGCGAGGACATTCCGCTGCTCGTGCAGCACTTCGTCGAGCAGCTCAACCACCTGCACGGCCGGGAGATGGAGGGACCGTCGCCCGAGGCGCTGGCGCTGCTGTTGGACTACGACTATCCCGGCAACGTCCGCGAGCTGCGCAACGCGCTCGAACACGCCTTCGCGCTCTGTCCCGGCGGCCGGATCGAGCCGCAGCACCTGCCGGCCGCCATCCGGAATCCGGGGGCGCCGGCCGCGGGTGTCGCCGGCCTCGCCGGCCTGCCGCTGGACGAGGTCGAACGGCGGCTGATCGAGGACGCGCTGCGGCGCCATGACGGCCACCGGAGTCGCGCCGCCCGCGAACTGGGCCTGGATCCAAGCACCCTGTACCGCAAGCTCAAGCGCCTCGGCCTCCAGCCCCCCGTGCGCGATGGCCGCCGGCGACATGCACGCCCCCGGTGATTCCGCGGATCGAGTGACCCCCGGGGCCTGCGCCGGCCGGGATTCCCGGACGGAACAACGGCGCGCCCGGCCAACAACTCGACCGGCGTCCTCACACCGGGCCTCGTGGAAGAACAGAACCGTGTGGTGCCTGGCCGGCCGGCACGGTGGGCCGCCGCGGGCCCCCCGGCGGCGGCGTCAGCCGGTGACGATCTCGATGCTCCAGGCGTTGAGCGTTCCGACGTCGCCGCCCGCCACGTCGGAGACGTGCAGCGTCCAGGTCCCGGCGGCCGGTTGCCCGTTGAACGCATCGACCGGGAAGGTCCGCACCAGCGACGTGCCCTCCGCGTACTCCTCGCGCAGCAGCTCCACCGGCGTCCCGCCGTCCTTCGCGATCGAGATCACCAGGTCGGCGATGAACGGATGCGTGATGTCGACCGTCACCCGGACCGCCGCGACGTTTCCCGCGCCGGTGATCGGGATGTCGCTGGAAACCCCGGTCGGATCGCCGTCCGGGATCGCCGTCGGGGTCGAGTCGCTGCCGGAGAGGGTCGTCGGGGTGGAACCGCAGTCCGCCCCCGCGCAGCGGGTGATGGTCAGCGACCAGCGGTGGAGCGTGCCGGTGTCGGCGCGGCCGGCATCGATCACCTGGAGCGTCCACGTCCCGGCCGCGTCCTGGCCGTCGAACGCGTCGAGGTCCCAGACCTGCTTCAGGTCGTCCGCCCCCGCCCCCTCCCGGTCGTGCAGCGTGACGCTGGTCGCGCCCCTGGACAGCCGCACGACGAGATCGCCGCGATAGGTGTGGGTGATGTCGACCTCCACCCGCAGGCTGCTGATCACGCCGCCCTCGGCCACCGTGATCGTGCTCGTCGCGCCCGCCGGGTCGTTGTCCGGGATCGGGACGGGGGTGTTGTTGGTGTACGACCCGAGCGGATCGATGCAGGCGCGATCGGTCGAACAGGCGGGGTCGGCGCAGTCGGTGCGGCCGTTGTAGTCGTTGTCCCGGCCGTCGTTGCACACTTCCGACAGCGAGAGCTGCGGCTTGTCGCTGACGTAGGCGCTGAGGTAGCGCGACACGTAGTCGTACGAGATCCACCCGTAGCCCGCCCCCTTGGGGTTGCGCGAGGCCCACCCGGTGCCCCAGCTGTTCTTGAACAGGAAGAAGCCGCGCTGCATCACCGGGTGGCCCGCCGCGTCGACGGCGAGGGTGCCGTCGGGCGCGATCGCCTGCACCTCGAGGTTGTCGTCCCAGCCGACGAGAAGGAACGAGTGTCCCGCGCGGTGCTCGTTGCTCGACGCGATGTCCGCCTCGTTCGGCGTCACGACGTAGCCGTAGTCGCGGTAGCCGGTGTAGCGCGGGATGCGCGAGCCGCCGTGGCCCCAGGCCTGGTAGTAGAAGTCGCCCCCGACCTGCACGGCGGTGCGGGCGTTGTAGAGGTGGGACTTGATGCTGTCGGGCCTGGAGTTGATCCAGCGGCCGCGCGGGATGCGCCAGCGCGGGGCCGCCAGGGCGCTCGCCGGCGGGTCCCCGTTCGTGTGGCAGATCACCGGCCGCTCCGCCTCCTCCTTGCCGCAGTCCGGGTGGTTCGCGGCGGTCCACGGCGTCGGCTCGTACGGCCATTCCGTCTCGAACACCCCGCCGAAACGGTTCAGCGTGTTGATGTTGACCTGCGCGCTCGACCCCCCGCTGTTCACGAACTCGCGCGCCTCGACCTTCGTCGACCACTGCAGGAACTGCTCGCTGAAATCCGGGTTCGGCAGCGTCCCCTCGACCAGGTACAGGTGCTCCATCAGCGCGATCGTGGCGAAGATCGAGCAGACGCCGCGGCTGGCCTGGTTGCGCACCGGGGACTGCGTGGCGAGCAGGTCGAAGCTGGCCGGAAGGATCTCGTCCGCCTTCCCCTCGCTCGGCAGATCGTCGTTCGACGGCGCCCCCGCGCGCAGCACGTCGGGGTCGGAGAGCGGGAAGTCGTCCTGCGGCTCGTCGCCCGGCGGCGCGTCGTCGGCGACGCAGGCGGCGAACCCGGCGAGCAGCAGAGCGGCCAGGAGCAGGGAGAGTCGGCGAAGCCATGCGGTCATCTCGGCACCCTGGAGCCGGGGCCGGCGGAACCGGGCGTCTTCCGCGGGAACCCGCGGCGATCCGCCCCGCCGCCGCCGCGGCGGTCGAGGGCGACGGCCCCGTGCCGTCGCGCCGGCGACCCTAGCACGGGTGCCGCCGCACGGCCAGCGCTCGGCGGACCGGCGGTCGGCCGGTTCCGCAACCCGGGCGCCTGCGCCAGACCGCACAGGTGTTTCGGCGGCACCTGCTGCGGGGCGGGCGGCTCCTGCGACTTCCGCAACGACCAGGACTGCTTCCACCGCGCGCCGGCGTGGTGGTGCAGTCCGGACGGCCACGTCCACCGCGACGACCGCATCGCGCCGTGCGCGCCGTACGGCATGCCGCACGCCGGCGGCGGCTGGGACCCGACGCGGGGCGACGACGCCTGTCTGTGCCGCGCGGAGGCGAGCTGCGGCGGCTTCTCGCGCCGCCCGCCGCCGCGTGCCGGCCGCCTCCCTCCGCGGTTCCGCCGCAGGCGCGTCCGATCAGCCGCGCGTAGAGGTCGGCCGCCGCGTCGAGTTCGTCGACCGTCACGAACTCGTCCGGCCGGTGCGCGCGGGCGATGTCGCCCGGCCCGAGGACGATCGTCTCCATGCCGGCCGCCGCGAACCACGGCGCCTCGGTGCCGTAGGCGGCGGTCGTCGCCGGGCGCCCGCAGATCTCCTCCGCCGCGCGGACCAGCGCGGCGTCGGGCGGGGTCGCGAGCGCCGGGGTGCCCGGATAGAGGGATCGCAGTTCGAAACGCAGCCCGGTCCCGGCCACCGCGCGCGCCACCCGGGCGCAGATCTCGACCCGCAGCTCCTCCGGGTCCATGCCGGGGAGCGAGCGGAGGTCGAACTGGAGTTCGCAGCGGGCGCAGACCCGGTTCGGCCGGTCGCCGCCCCGCAGCACGCCCGGATGGAGCGTCGGGGTCGGCACCGCGAACGCCGCGTCGCGATGCGCGGCCTGCAGCTCGTCGCGCCAGGCGAGCAGCGCGGCGAGCGCCCGGACCATCCCCTCGATCGCGCTCGCCCCGGCCGCCGGGTCGCTGGAGTGCGCCTCGCGGCCGTGGAGCACGAGCCGCTCCATGAGCACCCCTTTGTGCGCGCGGACCGGCGTCAGGCCGGTCGGTTCGCCGACCACCGCCCAGCGGGCGCGCGGCGGGCCGCTCGCCGCCAGCGCGCGGATCCCCTCCATCGCGCACTCCTCGTCGGCCGTCGCCACCAGGTGCAGCGGCGCCCGCAGGCGCGCCGGATCGAACCGCGCCGCCGCGTGCAGCGCCGCGACGAAGAACCCCTTCATGTCGCAGGCGCCCAGGCCGTACAGGCGCCCGTCCGTCTCGACGAGCCGCAGCGGATCGGTCGCCCACGCCGCCGGGTCGGCCGCCACCGTGTCGGCGTGGCCCGCCAGCACGAGGCCGTCCGTCCCGGCGCCGAAGGTCGCCACGAGGTTCGCGCGCGGGGCGGGTCCTTCCAGTTCCTGCACGCGCACCGCGGCGCCGAGGTCGGCGGCCCACGCGGCGAGCCGATCGACCACCGCGCGATTCCCCCGATCCGCCGCCGGGTCGAACGAGCTGGCCGACGGCAACGCCACCAGCTCCGCCAGCATGGCGCCCGGGGCGGGGAGGGGGCTCACGTGCCGTCTCCGTCGAACGGCCGCACGGTGTGACCGTGGTCGAGCGGGCCGTGGCCGCGGCCGTAGCCGGGCGCCGAGCGGATCGCGCGCAGGACGTACGAGCGGGCGCGGGCCGCGGCGCGCTCCAGCGGCAGGTCCTGCGCCAGCCCGACGGCGATCGCCGAGGCGAGCGTGCAGCCGGTGCCGTGGGTGTGCCGCGTCGCGATCCGCGGCGACGAGAACCGGCGCACGCCGTCGCGCGTGACGAGCAGATCGGTCACCGCGGGGCCGTCCGCGTGGCCCCCCTTGAGCAGCACGGCGCGCGGGCCGAGGTCGAGCAGCGCGCGGGCGAGGTCGAGGCGCGCCGCCTCGTCGTTCCCCGTCCGCCCCGCCAGCGCCTCGGCCTCCGGAAGGTTCGGCGTCAGCACCGTCGCCCGCGGCACCAGCAGTTCGCGGAGCGCCCGCCCCGCGTCCGGCGCGAGCAGCGGGTGGCCTCCCTTGGCGCGCATCACCGGGTCGACCACCAGCGGCAGATCCGGCGCCCGGCGCGCCAGCGCCCCGGCCACCGCCTCGATCACCCCGGCCGTCGCCAGCATCCCCGTCTTGATCGCGTCGGCGCCGAGGTCGTCGAGCACGAGTTCGATCTGCCGGACGACGAATTCCGGCGGGACCTCGTGGACGCCGAACACCCCTTCGGTGTTCTGCGCCGTGACCGCCGTCACGGCGGTGGCGGCGTACCCGCCCAGCGCGGTGACGGTCTTGACGTCGGCCTGGAGGCCGGCGCCTCCGCCCGAATCCGAACCGGCGACGATCAGCACGCGTCCCTGCATCGGGCCTCCCGGGCCGCGCCGGGCGCGGCCGCCGGCGAGTCTAGCAGGACGGCGGGCGCGAGAGTCGAGGCGCTTGTGCGGCGCCGGCGGGCGGTCCAGGATCGGGCCGCCATGCGATGCACGCCGTTCGCCCTCGAACGCTGGTTCGCCCGGCACGAGTTCTCCACGCGGTGGACGTTGTCGAGCTCCGACTGCGAGGGGCTCGCGATGGCCGAGCTGCTCGCCGGGGCCGACGCCGAAACGCGGGCGCTGTGGGACGACCTGCGCCTCGGCTACACCGAACCGGCCGGGCATCCGCTGCTGCGGCGCGAGATCGCCGCGACGTACGCCGGCGTCGCGCCGGAGGAGGTGCTGGCGTTCGTTCCGGAGGAGGGGATCTACGCCACGATGCGCTGCCTGCTCGAGCCGGGCGACCGCGTCGTCTGCGCCGCGCCGGCCTACCAGTCGCTGTACCAGGTGGCGGCGGACCTGGGGTGCGAGGTCGTCCGCTGGACGCCGCGGGAGCGGGACGGCTGGCGGTTCGACCCCGACGACCTGGCGCCGCTGCTGCGGCCCGCCCCGAAACTGGTGGTGGCGAACTTCCCGCACAACCCGACGGGCGCGCTGGCGACCCGCGGCGAGTGGGACCGCGTCGTGGCGCTGGCGCGGTCGTGCGGGGCGTGGCTGTTCTCGGACGAGATGTACCGGGGCCTCGAGCGGGACGAGGCGGAGCGGCTCCCGTCCGCCGCGGAGTCGTACGAGCGCGCGGTGGTCCTGTCCGGCGTGTCGAAGACGCTGGGGCTGGCCGGACTGCGGGTCGGCTGGCTCGTCGTGCGCGACGCGGAGCTGCGCGGGCGCCTCGCGGCGTTCAAGGACTACCTGACGATCTGCGGGAGCGCGCCGAGCGAGATCCTGGCGCTGATCGGGTTGCGGGCGCGGGACGCGATGCTCGCGCGGCACCGCGAACGGATCGCGCGGAACCGGGCGCGGCTCGAGGCGTTCCTCGCGGAGCGTGCCGGGGCCCTGTCGGGGTCGCCGCCGCGCGCCGGCCCGGTCTGCCTGGTGCGCCTGCGCGCCGGCGGGGGCGCGACGGCGCTGGCCGAGCGGGCCGCGGCGGCGGGAT
>JAAZOP010000284.1 GCA_012797735.1 Myxococcales bacterium | reverse complement strand
TCGACCTGCCCGAAGAGCGCCTGTACGGCTCCGCCGTCCTGTCGAGCCTCGAGCTGCCGCCGCTGTCCGCCGGCGATCTCGTCGAGGTCGAGTTCGAACTCGTCGATGTCGCCCCGTCCTCCCTCCCCGACGGAGCCCTGGCGCGGGAGTTCCCCGCGCGCGAGGCCTATCCGACGGCGCTGCTGCGCGTGGGCGCGATCGCGCCCGAAACCGTCCCCCTGCGGCTCGCCGGACCGGCCGGCGTCCCCGGCCGCCGCGACGAGGGCGCGGGCGGCGGGCGCCGGTGGGTCTCGTGGGAGGCGGAACGCCTGCCCGCCGTCGAACCCGAACCGCTCGGCCCCCCCCTGCGCGAGCTGGCCGGCGCGGTGCGCGTGAGCACCTTCGCCGTCTGGGCCGAGGTCGGCGACTGGATCGCGCGGCTGTTCGAGCACGCCGGCGCCGACCGCCGCGTCGCCGACCTCGGCGAGGGGCGCGACGCCGCCGCGGTCTACCGCGAGGTGGCCTCGCGCGTCCGCTACGTCGCCATCGAGTACGGCCGTCAGGGGCTCGAACCGGACCCGCCCGCCGTGACGCTGGCCCGCGGATACGGCGACTGCAAGGACAAGGTGGCCCTGTTGATCGCCGCCCTCGCCGCCGCCGGCGTCGAGGCCCGGCCGACCCTCGTGCGCACCCGCTACGCCGGGATCGACCCGTTCGCGGCCGAGTTCCCCTACGCCTACGCCTTCGACCACGTCGTCGCCTGGCTCCCGCCGCCGTTCGATCGCTACGTCGATCCGACCGCGACCCGCCTGCCGTGGGACGTGCTGCCGCGCGCCGACCGCGGCGCCGCCGGCCTGGTGCTCGACCCGACCGGCCCGCGACCGGTGACCCTCCCCGAGGCGGCCCCGGAAGAGGAGGGACTCGAACGGCGCGACACGATCTTCTTCGACCCCACCGGCGAGGCCGCGCTCCTCGGCGAGATCACGGCCGGCGGCGCCGACGCCGGCGACCTGCGCGAGCTGCTCGCCGCCCCCGACCTCCGCGCCCCCATCCTCGCCGCGCTCCTCGACCGCGACCTCCCCGACGCCGAGATCGTCGCCGTGGACCTCGCCGGCCTCGAGCCCGATGCCCCGCGCCTGCGCGCCGCCTACGTCGGCTCCGTCCCCGGCTTCGCCCGCACCACCCCCCGCCGCCTCGAAGTCCCCCTCGGCGTCCGCTTCGACCTCGTCGAACGCTTCGCGCCCCTCGAACGCCGCCGCACCGACCTCGAACTCTCCGTCGCGGGATTCCCCGTCCGCTGGCGGCGCGACGTCCGGATCGCCCCGACCGCGGGGTGGGTCTGGTCCGAGGTGCCGGCCGAGGTGCGGGAGGTCGGGGCCTTCGGCCGCTTCTCCCTCGCCGCGCGCGACGAGGGCGGCACGCTGCGCGTGTCCGTCGAACTCGCGATCGACCGCATGCGCGTGGCCGCCGCCGAGTACCGCGAGTTCCGCGCGTTCCTCGCGCGCATCGATGCCGCGCTGGCCGCCCCCGCCGCGGCCGTGCGCCGCAACCCGGGAGAGTAGGCCGATGCGCGGAATGACGGGAACACGCGCGTCGCACCGCCGCCCGCCCGCCTGCCCCGCGCCGCACGGCATCCCCGCCGCGGCGCCGTGGCTCGCGCTGATCGTCGCCGCCGCCGCG
>JAAZOP010000283.1 GCA_012797735.1 Myxococcales bacterium | reverse complement strand
CCTCGGCGATCAGGGTGTAGTGCCAGACCAGCGCCCAAGTGTGGTGCCAGATTGTGAGCGCCGGGGCGAGCAGAGCCACCGCCGCCAGCGCCGCGCGTTTCCGCGCGGAGCCTCGTCCCCGCGCCGCGAGCACCGCCGGCGCGACGGCCAGCGCCCACGGCACCAGCGAGCCCGCCCCGTAGTAGTACGGCCCCATGTAGCCGAACAGCAGCAGCTCGGCGAGCAGCGCGAACGGCACCACCACCCGCCACCAGACGTGCCGCTCGACGGAGCGCCGCAGCAGCAGCGCGAGGAGCGCGGTGCCGAGCAGGCAGAGGGCGGCGAAGGCGAGGTTGTGGTGGACCTGCACCACGCTGCCGACGTGGAAGAACGGCACGAGCCGGCTGCCGGTGGCGCCCAGGGCGAACGCGAAGGCGCCCGTCGCGAGGATCGCCGCCTGCGGGCGCCAGGACGGAAGCCGGTCGCGCCAGGCCAGCAGCGCGACGTGGAGCGCCAGCGCGCCCCAGCCCGCGGCGAAGGTCGGGAGCGCGACCGCGGACGCCCAGCCAGCGGCGGCGACGGCCAGCCAGCGGCGCCGGAGCGCTCCGGAGGCCAGCGCGAGGAGGACGCCGAGCGCCCACGGCAGCAGCGTGGCGAACGCCGTCGGGAAGTCGTCCAGCCACGAGCGGCGGAGGGAGACGATGTGGTCTTCCAGCCGGCGCTCGATCCGGCCGAGGTCGGCGTCCGTCGCGGGATCCGGCGGCAGTCCCATCCGCGCGGCGAGGAACCGGGCGTAGGCGAGCGCCGGGCCGCCGGGGTGGAGCAGCGTCACCGGCGCCTGGCCCTCGTATCCCGGCGGGAGGTCGAACCCGTACGGGGCTCCCGCCAGCAGGTACAGCGAGGCGAGTCCGAGGTCGCGGCGGACGCCGCGCGCGTAGGTCGGTCCGATCGCCACGTACGCCGCCGGCACGTCGAGCCCCGGGATGTGCATGCCCAACTCGTCGTGGCCGTGGTCGCCCAGCACGATCATGTGTCCCCGCGGCCCGAGTCTTGCGGCGATCTCCCGCAGCCAGCCGTCGGTCTCCCGGTACACGGCGTCGTATTCCGGCGTTCCCGGGTGGAAGGCGTGCGAGATGCTGTCGGTGTGGATCAGGTGCAGCACCAGGAACGAGAGCGAGTCGTCGTCGAGCCAGCGCAGGAACTGCCGCACCGCCCATTCGTCCTGGCGGTCGACCGGCACCGGCGCTTCCTCGTCGTTCACCGCGCGGTCCGCCAGGTGTCCGTAGAGGCCGGGGACGCTGTGGTCGCCGATCACGCCGATCCCGACGCCGCGCGCGCGGAGCCGCCGGAACAGGCTCGGACCGTCCACCGGCACCGGGGTGAAGTCCTGCAGTCCGACGGCGAACGGCGGTTCGTACCCCTCGAACATCAGCCGCACGCACGGGATCGTGAACCGGTTGGCGCACGGTTCCATGCGGCCCCACGTCCCGCGCGCCCGCGCCTCGGCCATCCACGGCATCCGCGCGGGATCCTCCGCGGTTTCCGCGCGGAGGCTGTCCACGATCACGACGACGGTGCGGCCGCCCGGCGCGCCGGGGAACGCCGGCCCCTCCGGTGCCGGTTCCGGGCGGTTCCGTCCCGGCTCGACGAAGGCGTGCCCCAGCCCCGCGATCACGACCCAGATCGCGAGCCAGACCGAGCGCAGCGACAGCCGCTCGACGCGGTCGTCGAACATGGGGCCGCCTCGTAGCAGAAAGCCGGCCTCCGCGAAACCGTGGACGGCTCGCCCGGATTCCGTTCCGTCCGGGTTCTCTTGCGGGAACCGCAACGGCGTCCGCGGTTCACGGTTCCGGGGTGGCGCAGCGTCCTTCGATCGCCTCGCGCACCTTCTGCGTCAGCGACTCCATCGTGAACGGCTTGCCGACGAAGCCGACGCGCGTGGGCCCGGCGCCGCGCTGGACGGCATCGCCTCCGGGGTATCCAGACATGAACAGGACGCGGAGACGCGGGCGGGCCGCGACGAGCCGCTCGGCCAGCGCCTCGCCGCTCGTGCCGGGCATCACCATGTCGGTCAGCAGCAGGCGGATCTCGCCGCGGTGCGCCTCGGCGACCCTCACCGCCTCGTCGGCGGACGCCGCGGCGAGAACGGTGTAGCCGGCCGCCCGCAGGATCCGCACCGCGAGGTTCCGGACCGCCTCCTCGTCCTCGACGACGAGGATGGTTTCCGTTCCGGGAGGCCGGTCGGAGGACGACCTGCTTGCGACTGAAGGCGAGCAGCTGGCGGGTCAGTGTGGCGGCGCGCTGGCCCGCCTCCACGACCTCCGCCAACTCCGCCCGCGCCGGGTCGTCCTGCCCGAGCTCGCGGAGCGCCAAGTCCGTGTAGTTGAGGATCACGGTGAGGAGGTTGTTGAAGTCGTGGGCCACGCCGCCGGCGAGCCTGCCGATCGCCTCCATCTTCTGCGACTGCCGCAGCCGTTCTTCCAGGTCCCGCCGCTCGTCCTCCGCCGCCCGGCGCTCGGTCACATCGATGATGTTGGCCACGACCCGGACGACCTTGCCCTCCCCGTCGCGCACCGCCTCGGCGACGGTGCGGACCCAGAGGCTCCGGCCGTCGACGCTCCGGAAACGCGCCTCCAGGTCGTAGGCCAGGCCGTACCGGCAGCAGCGTTCGAAGGCCTGCCGCACGGCCCCGCGGAACGCCGGCTCGTAGCAGGCCAGGCTCCGCTCGAGGAGTTCGCGCGATCCGGACGCGGTCTCTCCGGCCGGGATGCCGTGGATGCGGGAGGTCTCCTCGGTCCACGTCATCGTTGGGCTCCCCGCGCCACTCGTCCAGGTGGCGGTCGATCGCCTTCAGCAGATCGGCGTTGCGGCCCGCCGCGGTGGCGAAGTGGAGCTGCGCCGCCTGGAACACGATCGGCGTTCGCACCAGCCCGTACTGGTCGTGGAAGTAGTCGCCGAAGAAGTGGTTGGCGATCGCGATGTCGGCCCTTCCGTCGCGCACCGCCGCGAAGGACGCGTCGAACGACTCCGTCGGCACGATCGTGACGCGGAACCCGAACCCGGCCATCATCTGCTCGAACGAGGTCTGCTGCACCGAATCCGCCAGCACGGCGACCCGCTTGCCGTTCACGTCGGGCAAGGTGCGGATCGCCTCGTCGGGGCGGGCGTACAGCTGCGACCAGCTCTCGAGGACCGGGGTGCGGTTGAAGTCGTAGTCCCGGTCGCGCTCGCGCGAATACGCGACGTCGGGCATCAAGTCGAGCGTGCCGGCGTCGAGGGCTCGCAGGCACTCCGCCCACGGACACGGGACGTACGCGAGCCGCCAGCCCTCCGCCCGGGCGATCTCCTCCAGGAATTCGATGAACAGGCCCGCCGCGCGGCCCTGCTCGTCCAGGAATACCTTGGGCTTGTTCTGGTAGACGCCGACGCGCACGAGCCGGGGCGCGGCGCGGGCCGCGGGCGCCTCGAGGGCGCCCGACGCCGCGAGCAGCGCGAAGACGGGTGCGACCACCCGGAGCGCGCCCGGAAGCCGCCGGCGGGAAACTCCGCCCCGTCGCCTCCCGGTGTCGGCGCGGCGCAACACGTGCATTCCTCGCCCCCTGTCACCCAGGCCCGTGCCGGTCACGAGGGCCACCATAGCACAGTGGCGTTCCGGGCGGCGCGACCGCGCGGCGGGAGAGTTCTCTCGACCTGTTCGGCCGGGATTCGTGGGTCGGGCGATGGAGGAGCGGGAGGCGGTGATCGGGGGGCGGCTTGCCCTCGGGGGCCGTCTCGGGCCATGCTTCGATTGCATGGAAGTGCGGAGGCCCGGTGCGGCGGCTCTTGTGCTGTGGGCGGCGGTCGCCGCCGGCTGCGGCGACGACGCCGCGCCTTCCCCGTGCGCCGGAATCGATTGCTCGGGCCACGGCGTCTGCTTCGTGTCGGAGACCACGCCGTACTGCGACTGCGCCCGGGGCTACCACGCCGAGGGTCTGGCGTGCCTGCCGGGCGACCCGCCGGCCGCCTGCCGCGGCGTCGCCTGCTCGGGCCACGGCACCTGCGTCGCCACCTCGACCGGCGTGGCCGTCTGCGAGTGTTTCTCCGGCTACGTGCCCGCCGGGCCGACGTGCGTCCCCGCGCCCTGCGGCGCGGTCTGGCGGAAGACGATCCCGGGTCTGGCGGTCTGGGGCGTTGCGGCCGCTCCGACCGGCACTTCGATCTTCGTGGCCGGCAACATGGGCGCGGACGCCGTCGTGATGCAGCTCGATGCCTGCGGCGGCCTCGTCCGGCAGCAGCCGCTCCCCGGGCCGGCCGACACCTGGGCCATCGCCACGCGCCTGCTGTTCGTCGACGGGACGATGCACGTCTTCGGCAGCTACGAGCCGTGGAACCCGTCGACGACGCCCACCGATTCCGGCGCGTTCCACGCCCTGTTCGATTGCAGCCCGCTCGAACTGCTCGAGGGCCGCGAGCTGTCGGTCGGGGCGGGCTGGTCGCGGGCGTGGTTCTCCAGTGTGGCGCGGGGCGCCGATGGAAGCTGGTGGCTCGGGGGTTACATGACGCGCGACGACGCCGGAACGCCGGAGTACCACGCCCGCGTGGTGCGCGAGGATGCCGACGGGTCGCACTGCGTCGGCGTGCCGACGGCCGACCCGGGCGCCTGGGTGGAGGGGGCCGCGGCGTTCGACGGGCGGATCTGGCTGTCGGGGGTCACGCCGACGGACTCCTATCTCCGGTCGTATCCGCCCGCGGGAGCGCCGGCGGAGGCGTCGTGCATCGGCGAGCCGGAACGGGATCTCGTGCTGCGGCCGCCCGCGCTGTCCTGGTTCTTCCCGTCCGCGATCCTGGAGGACGGCGACGGCGTGCTGATGGTCGGCGAGGGGAGCGGGGCGTTGCCGAGCGGCGTGGCGGTGCGCCTGCGCTGGTCGGAGAGCGAGGGGTGGGTCGCTCCGGCGCCGTGGGACCCGACCGCGGGCTACGATCGCTTCGCGGACGCGGTGCGCGCGCCGGACGGCGCGCTCTGCGCCGCGGGCGCGGGCGACTACGCCAGCGAGACGCTGGAGGAGTACGACGGCCTGTTCGCCTGCTACGAGCCCGGCAGCCTGGCGGTCCGCTTCGAGCACGACTGGCCGGGGACCGGAGGCTGCAGCCAGGTCGCCGTGGACCAGGCCGGCGGTCTGCTGGTCGTGTGCGGCGGCTGGGTCGACACCGAGCTGATCCGCTGCCGGCCGACGGGCGAATGCCCGGCGATGCCGTAGGGCGGCCATCGTTCTCCGGGGGACCGCCCGGTCCTGCCGTTTGACTTTCCGTCGGTGCGAGGCCAACCTCGATCCGGAGGCTGTGGCGCATGCAGCGAACGTCCGTCTGGCTGGTCCTGGTGGTGGCGGCGGTCCTCGCGGGCGACGCGTGGCTCGGCTGCGCTTCGGAAGGGTCCTGCGTCCCGGAGGTCTGCAACGGGCTCGACGACGACTGCGACGGCGAGACCGACGAGGAACTGGAGGAGAACTGCTCGAGCGTGTGCGGCGCCGGCACGCGGCGTTGCGTCGGCGGCCGCTGGGGGACCTGTTCGGCCCGGCAGCCGGCGGAGGAGGTCTGCGACGGGTTCGACAACGACTGCGACACGGAGACCGACGAGGGCGGCGCCCGCTGGTATCCCGACTCGGACCGCGACGGCTACGGCGTCGCGGCCGGAGCGCTCGAGGCGTGCCAGCAGCCGCCGGGGTACGTGTCGAACCGCGACGACTGCGACGACGCCGCGGCCGACGTGCATCCGGGGGCGGCGGAGACGTGCGACGGGCGGGACGAGGATTGCAGCGGGACGCCGGACGAAGGCTGCGCCTGCATCGGCGGCGAGACCCGGCCCTGCGGCGACTGGGGCGATCTCGGACCGTGCGAGCTCGGACAGCAGAGCTGCGCGGCGGGGGCGTGGGGCGAGTGCACCGGCGGGGTGCGGCCGGCCGAGGAGACCTGCAACGGCATCGACGACGACTGCGACGGGTCGACCGACGACGGCATGACCGGGGACGCGTACGAGCCCAACGACTCGTGCGAGGCGGCGCGCGGGATGGGGACGCTCACGGAGCAGGGCGGGCGGGACCCGCTGGACGGTCCGGTCTCTTCGGTCTCGTTGTACAAGGCGGACGGCGGCGCGGACGTCGATTGGTACCGGGTCGACACCCAGGAGGAGTCGGCGGCCTGCGTTCCGTGGACCACGGAGTGCTGCTACCGCTTCGCCGCGCTGCTCTACCCGCCGCCGGGGATGCCGCGCGAGGACATCCGGCTGTGCCTGTACCGCGACGGCTCCTGCGGGGCGTTTCCGAGCGAGCGTTGTCTGACCGGCGCCGACTGGAACGCGACCGAAGGGGCATACGAGACGGCGATCTGCTGGTCCGGATCCTGCGGTTCGGAGGACGGCAAGCCGTTCTGGCTCCGCGTCGATTCGCCCTCGGGGGCCTCGAGCTGCCAGCCGTATCGGCTGCGCTACAGCTTCTACCGCAACGACAGCGGTTGCTAGGGCCGCGCGGCCGGGCGCGGCCTCTTCCTGGAACGGCGGCTCCGCGTCCCGTATACTCCCCGGCGGGTGAGTCCCTGTCGGCGCGGCCCGGCGTTGCGACGGCGCCGCAGCGGGGGAGGGGAGGTCGGGATGAGGCTTCGTCGAGCGACCTGGTTGCTGGCGGTGCTGGCGGCGGGCTCGGTCGCCGCGCTCGCGGCCCGCGGGTGCGACTGCGGCTCCGGTCGCGGTCCGACCCTCGGCGGGCCCTGCTCCGGCGGCTTCGACTGCGACCCGGGGCAGGTTTGCTTCGACGGTACCTGCGTGTGGGCCGACGGCGGAGCCTCCGACGGGCGGCTCGAAGTGCCGGAAGGCTACGAGTCGTTCCTGCCCGGCGTGCACCTGGGGCCGGGGACGGAGAACCCCTTCGCGCCCGACCGGGGCAACTCCGACGGCGTGGGGCTCGACGACCGCGGCGACCTGATTCTCTCGAGCGATCTGATCCGGATGCAGTACCTGTGGGTGGCGAACTCCGGCGAGGGGACCGTCTCGAAAATCGATACCTTCACCAACCCGCCGCGGGAGGTGGGGCGCTTCTACACGGGGCTGGACCCGAACAGCGCCGACCCGTCGCGGACGAGCGTCGATCTGGCGGGGGACGTGTTCGTCGCCAACCGGGCCCACAACTACCCGGGCGATGCGGACGACGTCTCGAGCGTGACGAAGATCGCGGCGCTGGAGGAGCGGTGCGTCGATCGGAACGGCAACGGGACGATCGAGACCTCCCGCGACTCCACCCCGCTCCCCCGTTCGGACGGGTCGGGTGGCGTTCCCGCCGGGCAATCGACGGACGAGTGTGTCCTGTGGACGCGCGGGTTCGACCCGGGGACGGCGCGGGACGAGGACGAGTCGGAGGCGCTGGGGTGCCGCGGGGCCCGGGCGGTGACCGCGACGCCCGAGAGCGGCGTCGATTTCGAGCTCAACGGCCACGCCTGGGTCGGCTGCTACGACGACCGGCGGGCCTACAAGGTCGACGGCCGGAACGGCAACCTGCTCGCGACCCTCGACCTGTCCCCCTGCACGCCGTACGGTTTCCTCACCGGCGTCGAGGACATCCTGACGATCTGGGTGCTGTGCCGCGACATGGACGGCGGTCCCGACCGCTCCGTGCGGTCGTTCGACCCGCGCACCGGCCGGATGACGACGCTCCCCGACGTCCCCGGCAATCCCTACGGCTTCGCCCTCAACGCCGACGGCGACGTCTGGGTCACCTTCATGGGGCCGAATCCGTCGGCCGTCCAGCGCTACCGCGCCGCCGACGGCTGGGTGCCGCTCGAGGAGCCGTCCCCCGACTTCTTCGGCAGCATGCGCGGGATCGCGATCGACGAGGACGGGTACGCCTGGGCCGTGGCGACGGAGAAGGCCGAGGTCTGGCTGATCGATCCGGCGCGTTTCCCCGCCGCCGATTCGATTCTCGAGGTGTTGCCGACGACGAACGACCCGGGCGGCCGCCCGACCGCCACCTGCTCCGGCACCGCGATCGATTTCGACGGCAACGTCTGGGCCGTCTGCATGGGGGAGGGCGGCGCCGACGGGAGCAGTCCGGGCTGGGTCACCAAGTACACGGTCGACCGCACCGGCGGCCGGCCCGTCGTCGAGCCCGGGGCGCACCCCGAGCGGCTCCAGATGGTGCAGGTCGGCCTGAACCCGTACACCTACTCCGACATGCTCGGGTATCACCTGCGGCGCTTCACCACCCGCGAGGGATGGTACCGCCAGCGGTTCGAGGCCTGCCCGGGCTACTCGGTGCGGTGGAACCGCATCGCGTGGGAGGCCTACGTCCCCGAGGGGACCCGCGTGGTGATCCGGGGCCGCACCGGCGACACGCTCGACGAACTGCACGCCGCCGCGTGGGTCACGCTGGCCCAGGAGCCTCCGGACGAGTCGCCGAAGGACATCCCCGCCGGCACGCCGCCCGACGGCCTCGACGAGGGGCATCATATCGAGCTGGAGATCCGGCTGTACACCGACCGGGACGGACTGAGCCCGTCGGTGCACGCCGTGTCGTTCGACTGGACCTGCACCACGCCGATCTACTGACCGGGAGGCGGACGCCGGCATGAGAACGAATCGGTCCGGACGCCGGGCCTGGCTCGCGCTGATCGTCGCCTGGGGTTGCGCGGAGTCGCACGAGGCTCCCGACGCGACCGGCGATGTCGATGTCGCCGACGCGGCGGACGACGGGGCGCTCGACGACGCCGCCGAGGCCGAGGTATCGCCGTGCCGGCCGGGGCAGGTCGAGTGCTCCGGGACGTGCGTCGACACGACCTCCGATCCCGCGCACTGCGGAACGTGCGGTCATGCCTGCGCCGCGGGCGAGGTGTGCAACGAGGGGCGCTGCCAGTCCTCCTGCACGGGCGGGCGCACCAACTGTTACGGCGCATGCGTCGATCTCGCCACCGACGCGCTCCACTGCGGTTCGTGCGACACCCCGTGCGCGCGCAACGAGGACTGCCTGGCGGGGGCGTGCAGTTGCGTACCGGCCTGTGCGGGCCGGGAATGCGGGCCGGACGGCTGCGGGGGCTCCTGCGCGCCCGGCTGCGCTTCCGGCTGGAGCTGCGGTTCGGACGGGCGGTGCGCCTGCGCCGGCACCGCCTGCGGCTCCGCGTGCTGCGCCGCCGGCGACGTCTGCGGGCCGGGCGGCGGTTGTTGCACGCCGGCCTGCACGGGCCGGGCCTGCGGCGACGACGGCTGCGGCGGAAGCTGCGGGGCGTGTCCGACCGGCCAGATTTGCCTCGCCGGCGGGACGTGCTGCGCCCCGAACTGCGGGAGCCGCGAGTGCGGCCCGGACGATTGCGGCGGGAGCTGCGGCAGTTGTCCCGCGCGGTTCCGTTGCGGCACCGCGGGGGAGTGCGTGGTCGATGCGGCCTGCTCCGGCCCGGCGCCGCCGGCGCCCACCGCCTTCGGTTTCGACTACGCCGTGCCCGGCTACATCGGCGCCTGGTACGGGACCGACTGGGCGGCGGCCGAGCCCGGCTTCCGCCGGGATCTCGAGGTGCTCTCGGCGCTGCGCGCGACCGTCGTCCGGATCCTGGTGCTGCCGTACTTCGCCGGCATCCGGCTCGAGGAGGGGCGCGGCAACGTCGGCGACCCGGCGGCGTTTGCGGCGGCGACGGCCAACCTCCCCGGAATCCTGCGCGCCTTCCGCGACCGCGGCATCGCGGTGATCGTCGCCCTCGGCCCGAACGCCCTGTACTGGAACGGGCCCCCGGGCGACACGCGGCGCTGGTGGGAATGGGCCTATGGTTCCGCCGGCTGGTCGGCCTTCGTCGAGGACCTGACGGTCTGGGCGCGCGAGTTCGTCGAGGCGATCGAATCGGGCGACGCGTGCGACGCCGTGCTGTACTGGGACCTCCAGAACGAGGTCGACTTCCGCGTCCCCGACATGAGCGCGCTCAACCGGGCGTTGCTCTCCCGCGTGCCGGTCCCGGACGCCAAGCGCGGGATGTCGGTGCTGCGCCAGACCGACGCCGCGTCGCTGGCCGCCGACGTCGCCGCCACGGGGCGTCCATTGACCTGGGTCGACATCCACTCCTACCCGGACCGCGCGCACAACCCCGACGTCGCCGCGGCGCTTTCCGCCTTGCGCGCGCAGTTCCCGGCCGCCAGGACCCTCGTCGGCGAGATCGGCGGCATCTGGTGCGAGAACGGCCAGGACGAGGACCGCCAGCGCGACACCGTCGTCGATCTGCTCGACCAGGCCGCCGCGGCCTCCTCCGCCGCCGTGCTGCACTGGATGCTCTGGGACTACGCCCCGGGCGCGACCTGCGACGGCTCCGACACCGAACGGATCGGCCTCGGCTTCACCCCCGACGAGCCGCGCGACGTGATCGGACCGGTGACGGAGCGCCGCTCCCGGCTCGCCGGCGGCGACTTCGAGGTCTCGACCGGCGGCTGGGCCGGCGGCGGGACCGGGACGGCGTTCGAGGTGGTGCGCGGCGGTCCGGCCGAGGGGTTCGGCGGCGCGCCGGTCAACCAGTACTACCTGCGGCTCACGATCACCGGCGCCGGCACCTACTGGTTCTGTTCGCCGGCCTTCCCCGTCCCTCCCGGCCGCCTCGCCGTCACCGGCTACGTCCGCTCGTCGGCCTCCCGCGTCTACCTCGATGTCAACTACCACGACGCCCTCGGCTGGAACTGGGAGACGAGCCGGCCCGGCCTCAGCGTCGGGCTCGACGTTCCGGCCGGCTGGCTGCCGCACCACCTCCAGCAGCTCACCGGGGGCCACGCCTTCCCGCTGCCGTCCGGCGTCGACCAGGCGATCGTCTGTTTCAACACGACGACCACCGGCGCCGGCCCGACGTACATCGATATCGACGCGATCGGGGTCAACGTCTACTGACGAGTCTCCACCGCAGCGGGTCCGGCCGGATCTCGAGGCGCCGCGTGGTCGAGGCCGGTCGTGGTCGGGGAGGTCGACGCGCACTTTCGGCGGCGGCAACGTCGCGATGGACTGCGCCCGCCGTGCGTTGCGCCTGGGCGCCGAGGCCCGCATCGTCTACCGCCGCGCGCGCACCGAACTCCCCGCGCGCCTCGAGGAGATCGAAAACGCCGAGGAGGAAGGGGTGATCTTCGAGTCCCTCACGCTGCCCGTCCGCTACCTCGGCGACGAGAACGGGTGGATCCGCGGGATCGAATGCATCCGGATGGAACTGGGAGAGCCCGACGCCTCGGGACGTCGCAAGGCCGCCCGCGACATGCACGAGTACCTGACGGGCCTCGGCCGGAGCGCCGGAGGCTAGCGGACGGGAAGCGGCCGGGATGGACGCTCGCGTCGGCCGGCCGGATGCGCCGGAGGTGCGGAGAGTCCGGTTCCGGGCGGGCGGGTGCGCTCAGGGCGCGGTGGTCAAGGAATTGCACATCTCGGCGTAGTTGCCGGATGCGTTCTCGAAGTTGCTCTCGGACCCCGCGCCGATGCAGGAGAACCACTTGTCGCCGACGCTCTTGACGCGCAGCCACACCCTGCGCGCCACCGGCCGGGCCCAGTTCGGGTCCGCCGCCACGGCCAGCACCACCGTGTCCTCCGTGCGGGAAACCTCGCTCTCGACGGGCCACGTCGCGCGGACGTAACCGAGTTCCCGCTCCAGCGCCGCCGCCGCGTCGCTCGCGCCGGTGGCCAGTCGGATCTGGAACGTGTTGGACGACATGTCCTGGATCTTCCACTTCCCGTCGGACGCCAGCTTGCAGGACCATGTCCGGTCGGTCGGGCAGGTCACCTTCGCGCCCAGTTCACGGTCGACGAGCGCCGCCGGCTGGCCCTCGATTCGCTCCGTCTGCTGGCCGCTGGACTGGCCCGCCGAGTAGTCCACCGCCGTTTCCCCGGTTGCCGCCGCCGGCGCCTCGGACGTCGGCTCCGCAGCGGCGGGCTTCGGCTCGGGCGCCGGCGCGGCGGCCGGTTCGGCGGCCGGTTCGGTCGTCGGTTGGGCGGCCGGGGTGGCCGGTGAGGGAGTGGCCGCCTGCGGTTCCGCAGGCGTGCCGCTTGTGGCCGGCGCCTGCTCATCGCCCTTCTTCTTGCACGCCACGGACCCGAAGGCCCACGCGAGGACTACTCCAAGAACGACCCATCGCATCATCGAATCCCTCCTCTCCCGGCGGTTCGTCAGGTCCGTGCGTCGCCTCGCACGGTCGCTCCGGGACGTTCTTGCTTACCAGGGCGGCCCGGGTCGAGGCAAGATGGGCCCGGCGGTGCCGCGCCCGGCCTGTTGCTCCCGGCGGAAACCTGCGGTATGGCGGGCCGGACTCGGGAGGATTCGGCTGGGTCTCCTGCCATCGTCGTCGAGTCGTCCGAACGGACGACGACAGGCCGGAGCGGATGGTTTCGTCCGTGAGAGACGGCGCGTCAGCGGGCGAGCCAGCGGCGCAGCCACGCCAGCGCGCGGCTCCACAGGTCGTTCCAGTCCTCCGGTCGGAGGAAGTGCCCGGACGCGGGGTACTCGCGGTACTCCAGCCGCTCGGGATGCGCCGCGTACAGCGGGCGGAGCGCCTCGACGAAGGCGCGGGAGGCGTCGGGCGGGACGCTCTCGTCGCGGCCCGCGTTGGCCAGGAACAGGGCCCGCGGCGGAAAGCGCTCGGGCCGCCGCGCGGGCGCCTCGGCCAGCCATGCCCGGTTCGCCGGCGTCGGCTCGCCCGCCCGCGGCCGCCAGTCCGGCGACCCGAGGATCGACACCACGACCGACAGGCGCGGGTCGTCCGCGGCGGCGGCCAGCGCCGTGTACGCCCCCATCGAGATGCCGACGACGCCGGCGGGCCCGCCGAACTCCCGGAGCGCGCGGCCGACCACCGCCGGCAGCTCGGCGACCGCCTCCCGCACGATCCGCAGGAACAGCTCGTGGGCCGGCGGACCCTGCGCCTCGATCACCGCATCGACCAGCGGGGAGCGCCGGGCGCCGTGGTGCGGGGCCTCGACGGCGAGCACCGTGAACCCGGCGGCGGCCAGCGCCGTCGCGTCCGGGTCGCCGGGCCCGGGCGGCGTCGCGGCGAAGCCGTGGAGCAGCAGCACGGGGGGGCCGGCGGCTCCGTCGTCCCGGCGGAAGATGCGCAGCGGGACGCGGGCGACGCCGGCGTCCCAGGTCTGCGCGGCGGCGGAGACGGCGGGTCGGTCCATGGCGTGCTCCCGTTCCATCCCCCCTGACCCCCCGAATCCGGTGCCGGCGCGCGCCGGCGGTTCAGTAGACACCGCGGAACCCGAGCGTCGGGATCACGATGTACGGCACCTCCTCCAGCCGCACGTGCGGCGCGCCGGGCTCCGCCCATTCGTCGCACTCCATCGACAGCGGCTCGGCGGTGAAGGTGACGTTGATGAACTCGAAGTACAGCGCGAACCACCAGGTCTCGAAGGTCCACTTCTTGTCGACGCGCAGGTCGAGCCGGTAGAACGGCGGGAGGCGTTCGGAGTTCCGGGGCCCGGCGTTGCGGCAGACGCCGTCCACGCCGGGAATGGCGTCTGGAACGTACTCCTGCGGCGTGTACGGGCGGCCCGACCGGAAGTGGAAGCGCCCGCCGACCCGCCAGCCCCGGCCGATGTCCCACGAGAGCACCAGGTTGAGCACGTGGGTCTGGTCGAAGTCGGCGGTCGCCGGGCCCGACCGGTAGTCGCGTTCCGATCGGGCCAGCGTGTAGGCGATCCAGCCGAAGACGCCGGCGCCGAGGTGCCGGCGCAGGAGCAGCTCGACGCCGTAGGCGCGGCCGTCGAGCGGCTCGAAGATGCCGCTCGCGTCGGTCGCGAAGGGGTCCTCATCGCCCCCGATGTCCGGCTCGGAGAGGTTGGCGAAGTCGGAATAGTACGCCTGGACGTCCAGGCCCAGCTCCCACGGCAGGGCGATCTCCACGCCCTGGGAGACCTGGTACGAGAACTGCGGTCCGCTGTCGACGACGAACGAGCCGAGGCCCGGGAGATCGATCAGGAACGACTGGGGCTGGTGGAAGGTCCCGACCGAGCCCTTGAGCCAGAGCCGGTCGGTCAGCCGGTGGCGCAGCAGGAGGCGCACGTCGAACCAGCTCTCCGTGTCGCCGGCCACGCGGTGGACGTCGTGGCGGGCGCCGATCTGGAGGTCCGTCGCCTCGGTCGGGCGCAGGGTCGCCTTGGCCCACGTCCCGAGCAGGATCGCGTCGCGTTCGCGCGTGAGCGGCGTCAGGTCGTCGTCCTCCTCCAGCCCGGGGGCCGGGAAGTGCCGGGCCTCGAGGTCGGTGCCGGCGGCGACGTCGATCCATGCGGCGGGGGACCAGACCAGCGAGGCGCGGGGTCCGCCGGCCCACATCGTCAGCCCGACGTCGTCCTCCTCGTCCATCGTCGTCGCGTCGTAGCCGAACCACGCGGCCAGCTCGGCCCGCAGGTCGCCGCCGTGCCGGTAGCGGTAGCGCAGGTCGACCCGATGGAACTGGATCTTCGGCCCATCGATCGTGCCGTCGTCCTCCTCCTCGCCCGCCTGATCGAACGAGCCGAAGCCGAACAGCACGAGGCGGTGACCGGGGGCGAAGTCCCATTCGAGGCGTCCCTGGTAGTCCCAGAACTGCAGGTATGCGTCCTCCTCGAACAGCTTGATCAGCCAGCCGGTGTAGCTGTAGCGGCCCGAGGCGGAGACGCGCAGGTCGTCGGTGACGGGCACCTCGACCAGGGCCCCCACGTCGGTCAGGCGGAGGTCCCACTCCAGCCGCCAGTGGTCGGCGCGGGGCAGCCGCGTCTCGGCGCGGACCATCCCGCCGACGTAGCGGCCGAGGTCGGCGGGGGCGCCGCCGGGGAAGAAATCGATCCGCTCGACGAGAGACGGATGGACCACCGCGGGTCCGAGCGCGAGATGGAACAGCGCGGGGACGCGGACGCCGTCGAGGTAGAAGCCGGTGCCGGAGGGCGGGGCGCCGCGGACGAAGTAGTACGGCAGGCCGGTGAGCACGGGCGTGATGCCGGGCAGCGCCTCGATCGCCCGGAACGGGTCGCCCATCGTGCCCGGCAGGTTGTGGATCTCCTCGCCGGCCAGGCTGACCCGCGTCACCTCCTCCTCGTCGCGCCGGCCGTGGATCACCGTCTCGAACGGCCGCGCACCGCGCTCGCGGTCGAGCCGCAGGATCAGTTCGAGCCGCGTTCCTTCCTCGATCTGCACGGCGGTGCGCAGAGGCGCGTACCCCTCCTGCACCACGAGCATCTCCCACAGGCCCGCCGGCAGGCGCAGCTCGAACCGCCCCTCGTCATCGACGAACGCGACCTGGCCCGCCGCCTCGACCCGTGCGTCGGCCAGCGCGTCGCGCGTCCCCCGCTCGAAGACCTGCCCCGCGAGCAGCCCGGTCGTCCCGGTCGTCTCCGGCTCGCCGGGCCGACCGGCGGCGGGTCCGGCGCCTTCCACGCCGGTCGCCGCGGGCGGAGCCGCCGCGGCCTCTCCACCGGCGCCCTCCGCGGGCGGCGTCGCGG
>JAAZOP010000282.1 GCA_012797735.1 Myxococcales bacterium | reverse complement strand
GCTCGGACGTCGCCGGCGCCGCCGGCGGCTCCGGCGGCGGCGACGGCGGCTTCGCGCCGGACAGCTCGACCGGACCCATCACCGGAAGCTGCAACTCGCCCTTCTTCGTGGCCGGGGGCTGGCGGCTCCCCGGCCGCGTGCGACGTCGCGAGGCGGCCGGGGGGACCGGCGGAGCCGCGTCGCCCATCAGCGAAAGCTGTTCGATCTTGCCGGGATTCTTCTTGGCCAAGGCCTCCACCACACCCTCCCCCGGCCGCCGCCGGGACGGTTCCCGGCGGCGCCTCCACTCCCGCGATGCCGCTCGCGCCCGAGGCGAAGCCGCACCGGACCCGGCCGGGCCACCCGGCCCCGCGCGGTCGAAGCCTCCTACGCCGTTCCTTGAACGGATGTCAAGTAACCGGCGCAACCCGCCGCGGGGCGCACGGTGAACGGATGTCCCGCCTACCCCCGCAGGCGGAAGCGCTGCGTCTTGCCCGTGGCGCTCTTGGGGAGCGCCTCGACGAACTCGACCCAGCGCGGATACTTGTAGGGGGCCAACTCCTTCTTCACCAGCGCCTGGATCTCGGCGGCGAGCGCCTCGGACGGCGCGTGTCCTTCGCGCAGCACGACGAACGCCTTGGGCTTGATCAGCCCCTGCTCGTCGGGATGCCCGATCACCGCCGCTTCGAACACCGCCGGGTGCTTGCCGATCGCGCTCTCGACCTCGACCGGCGAGACCCAGATCCCGCCGACCTTGAGCATGTCGTCACCGCGGCCGCAGCACCAGTAGAAGCCGTCGGCATCGACGTAGTACTTGTCGCCGGTGTCGATCCACTCGCCGACCATCGTCTTGCGGGTCTTTTCCCGCTTGTGCCAGTAGGCCTGGGCGGCGGAGTCGCCCTTGACCATCAGGTTGCCGAGCTCGCCCTGCGGGACGGGTTGGCCGGTCTCATCGACGATCCGCAGCTCGTAGCCGGGGACCGGCTTGCCGGTGCTTCCGGGACGGACCTCGCCGGGACGGTTGGAGAGGAAGATGTGGAGCATCTCGGTGGAGCCGATGCCGTCGAGGATCTCCCGGCCGAAGCGGCGCTTCCAGCGATGGAACAGCTCGGCCGGGAGCGCCTCGCCGGCCGAGACGCACAGGCGGACCGAGGCCAGCTCGTGGTCGCCGTCGGGATCGGACGCGCGGCCGGCGGCGCGATCCCGCCGGTCGATCCACTCGAGCATCGAGGCGTACAGCGTCGGGACGCCGAAGAACACCGTCGGGTGGAAGTCGCGGAGGTACGCGAAGACCGTCTCCGGCGTGGGGCGTTCGGGACAGAGCACGGCGGAGGCGCCGACGGCGAGCGGGAAGTACATGTTGTTGCCGAGGCCGTAGGCGAAGAAGAGCTTGGAGGCGGAGAAGGTGATGTCGTGTTCGTTGAGCCCGAGCACCCCCTGGGCGTAGTTGCGGGAGGTGACGACCATGTCGTACATGGAGTGGATCGCGCCCTTGGGGGAGCCGGTGGAACCGGAGGAGTAGAGCCAGAAGCCGGGGTCGTCGCGGGTGGTGAGCGCGGTCTTGATCACGGAGGGGGCACGCTTGTAGCGCTGCTTGAACGGTAGCCGGGCGCCGTCGGTTTCGGAGATGACGATCAGGTCGCGCAGGTACGGCAGGTCACCCTGGATCTGGTGGATCACCGGCCGCAGTTCCTCGCTGATCACGAGCACGCGGGCGCGGCTGTCGTTGAGGTAGTACTCGTAGTCCTTGGCGGTCATCATGGTGTTGACCGGGATCGGGACCGCGCCGATGCGGATCGCGCCGAAGAAGATGGCGTAGAACTGGGGGACGTCGAGCATCACCATCAGGACGCGGTCCTCGATGCGGACGCCGAGGTCCCACAGGGCGTTGGCGGTCTTGTTCACCATCTTCTGCAGGTCGTTGTAGGTGTAGTTGCGGTGCCGGGTGAAGATCGCGGTCTTGTGCCCGCGCCCCTGGCGGATGTTGCGGTCGATGAACCAGTCGGCCGCGTTGAAGGTCTCGATTTCGGGAAGGTCGTGCGAATCCGTCATCGTGCCTCGCTCCTGCCCCCGCCCCGGACCGGTCGACCCGTAACAACGGACGGGCGGAAGAGCAAGCGCGACCGGCGGGCGCCGGGCCGCCGCGAGGCGCGGCGCGGAAGACGGACGCCCCGGCGGCTCAGCCGAACGACGGCGGCGGCGGCGCCCCGGGATGGTGGCCGCGCTGCCGCAGCCGCCGCAACACCTCTTCCACGAGCGCCGCGTAGTCGCTCCGCCCGCGCCCCGACGGCCCCTCGAACTCGAAGATCGTCTTCTTGTGCGACGGACTCGCCTTGTGCCGGGTGTCGACCCGCGCCGGCTGCGGGAACACCAGGTCGCCGAACGTCCGCCGCAGGATCCCCTCCACCTCGACCGTGATCGCCTCGCGCCGGTCGTACATCGTCAGCAGATACCCCAGCACCTCGGCCCGCGCGCCGTAACGCCGCCGCACGTCCTCCAACGTCCGATGCAAGAGCCGCAGCCCCAGCATCGGCAGGTACTCGCACGACACCGGCACGACCAGGTAGTCGGCGGCGACCAGCGCGTTGAGCGTGACCAGGCCGAGGTACGGGGCGGTATCGATCACCACCGCCTCCGGCGCCCCCTCGCGCACCGACGCCACGCACCGCGCCAGGATCCGCTCGCGCCCGAACGACGTCGCCAGCTTCGCGTCGATGCCCGCCAGACTGTCCCCGGCCGGCACCAGGGAAAGACCCGGCACGTGCGTCTCGAGCAGCACGCTCGTCAGCGGCAGCTCGCGGGCGAACATCGTCGCCGCGTCCCGCGGCTCCCCCGTCGATGACTCCCAGCGGAACGTCGCCGAGGCCGACCCCTGGCCGTCCAGGTCGAGCAGCGCGGTCCGCACGCCGGCGATGGCCAGCCCCGCCGCGAGATTCACCGCCGTCGTCGTCTTGCCCACGCCCCCCTTCTGGTTCGCCACCGCCAGCACCAGCGGGCGGCGAATAGCCGGCCCGAAACTCATGTCTGAACCCCGCAGATGAACGACGTGCCCCAGGTCGTTTTCCCTTGCATCCGGAACAGACCTCCAGCTACGAATTTGTCTGCCCGGGGCACGGGTGGTATAAGATTATACATGTGGGATATCTGGAGTACCGGATGACCGGAACCGTACAGCGAAAGCGACGCTCGACCCTGGTCGGGGCGACCCTGGCGCTGGTGCTGAGCCAGGCCGGTTGCTCCGCGGCCCTGCTGGGCAACTTCCTGATCGTCCTGCTCGCCCTGGCGATCTTCGTGGGCACGATCCGCCTGGGTGGTGGGGACGAGGACGGGAAGCAGCCGCCGGGCCGCTAGTCGCGCGTTCCACTGCGGCACCGCTCCGGTGCCGGTTCTTCGACCGCACCTTCGACGATTCCGCCCTGCCGATGTGACGGTCACGATGCGTTCGCCTCCCCCACGTGGTCCGCTCAGAAGTTGTGCACGACGCGGGCCGGGCGCCCCTCTTCGATCCGGACCGCGGTGCAGTACTCGCGATCGTCCTCGGTCTTGAGACAGACCCGGTGGATGCCGAGCGAGACGCTGTAGTTGACGAGGGGAGTCTTGCGGCCGGTGTCGCGGCCATCGATCGAAACCCAGGACCAGGGGTTGGAGATGACGGACAGGGCGCCGGTCTCGCCGGAGCTGGTGGCGGAGGAGCCCGCGTCGCGCGGCGGGCGGGACGTGTCGCGCGGCGGCGGCG